>JAKAFI010000127.1 GCA_021818005.1 Acidobacteriota bacterium
CCGTTCCGGCGCCGCGACCGGCCCCGCAGCCGGCACGGCCGTCGGCGGCACGGCCGCCGGCACCGCGGTGGGCGGCGCCGTCGCCGTCGGCGGCGGTGCGCTAGGGGCTTGGATCGCGGTCGCAGCCGCCCTCGGTGCGACCGCGGCCGGCCGCTGGCCCGGCGCCGGAGCCGGCGCTCCGGCAGCGGGCGAGCGCTCGGCTGCCGCGGCCACCGCCTTCGGTGCGGCCGGGGTCAGGATCTCGCCGGCGAGGCGCTCGCGCATCGCCTGCGTTTGCTTGGCGACTTCCTGCTGCGCAACCTCGCGCGCCATCTCGACGGTCTCCGGGGCGGGCGTGACTGCGGCGGCGGGCGCCGGAGCCGGCTGGCGTGAGCGCGAGAAGAGCATGACCGCGGCCACGACCACGACGATACCCGCGGCCGCGGCCACGATGGGGACGAGCCGGTTCGGCTTCGCGGGTGTCGGCTCCTCCCCGGCGGCCTCGACGACCGGCTCCATCACGGGGATGCGCGGCGGCGCGGGCCGCACCGGCTCGGCCGGCTGCGGGGCCGGTCGCGGCGCCGGAACGGCCGCCGGCCGCGGCACCGGCGTCGCGGTTCCGCTCGCCGGACGCTCGCGGCCGAGGAGATCGGCGAGGAACGAGCCGAGCTCGGGGGCGCTGGGCGCCGGCCTGATCACCTGCAGGATGTTGCCCAGCTCGGCACCGAGGTCGGCGGCGGTCTGGTAGCGCTGGCCGCACTCCTCCTGCAACGCCTTCATCACGACCCTCTCGACCTCGGGCGGGATCGAGGGGTCGAGCTCGCGCGGGGGCGTCAACTTGGGCGCGCGCACCTGCTCGAGGATCGAGAGCTCGGAGTCGCCGGCGAACGCCTTGCGGCCGGTCAGCATCTCGTACAGCACCAGCCCGAGCGAGAAGATGTCCGAGCGCTGGTCGATGTCCTTGCCCCACGCCTGCTCGGGCGACATGTACTGCAGCTTCCCCTTGAGTGCGCCGGCGCGGGTGTGCGACGCCTTCGACGCGGCCTTGGCGATGCCGAAATCGCACAGCTTGATGTCGCCGTCGAACGAGATCAGCACGTTCTGCGGCGAAACGTCGCGGTGGACGAGCGCCATCGCGTGGCCCTGCAGGTCCTTCTTGCGGTGGGCGTAATCGAGCGCGGCGGCCAGGCGCGAACCGATGAAGAGGGCGAGGCCGAGGGGGAGGCGCGAGTGCTTCTCGTCGAGCGTGCGCAGGATCGAGCGCAGGTCCTTGCCATCGATGTACTCCATCGCGATGTAGTAGGAGCGCTCGATCTTGCCCAGGTCGTAGATGTGGATGATGTTGGGATGCTGCAGCTGCGCCGCCAGCTTCGCCTCGTCGACGAACATGCTGACGAACTCGTCGTTGTCGGTCAGGTGCGGCAAGATGCGCTTGATCGCGACGATCTTCTGGAAGCCCTCGACGCCCTTCATGCGGGCGCGGTAGACCTCGGCCATGCCGCCGGTGGCGATCGGCTCGATCAGCTCGTACTGGCCGAACGGCGTGCCTACGGGGAGCGGAGCGACCGCCGCGGCCGGGGCGATCGGGGTCGCGTCGGCGGGCGGCGCCGCGGCCGCGCGAGGCGGCGGCGCCGGCTCCGCGGGCGGCGCTCCCGGGCGGCTCCCGCTCGCGGGTGGCGCTCCGGCGCCCCGGCGCGCACCGACGCTCAAGCCGGACAGGGTGTCCTCGAGCAGCTTGTCCACCGAGGCATCGCTCGGTTCCTTGCGGGGTTTGGCCGTCTTCGCCGGGGAAAGGCCGAGGTCGGCGAGCGTGCCGTCGAGCGCCCGCGCCACGGCCTCGTCCGCGTCGGCCTGGCGCGCAGCGCCGGCTGCCGCAGCGGTCCTCGCCGGGGCCGGGGTGGGCGTCGGAACCGCAATCCGCTGCGTCTCCGCCGGGCCGGGCACCCCGTCGTCCGCGAGCAGGTCGCCGAAGAGCTCCTCCGAGGTCACCGTCTTAGCGTTCTGCCCCAGCGCCTCGAGGATTTCCATCCGGGCGTCGGCGGTGATCGTCGCCTCCTGGCGCGGCCTCGCCAGCAGCGTCCGGGTCTGCGCGAGCAGGTCGTCGTCGGCGAACGGCGTGGCCACGATCGCCTGGGCCCCGAGGCCGCGCGCTGCGGCCTGCGGGTCGCGGCCACTGTATCCGGTCATCAGCACGAGGAACGGCGTGTTACGCAGTCCAGCGCGGGCGCGCAGCTGCGTGATCGCGTCCTCGACCTTGAGGCCGGGGAGCCGCGAGGCGATGAGGACGACGCGGGGTTCCGCGGTGGCGCACGCCGCGACGGCCTCGTCGACGCCGTGCGCGCCGACCACCTCGCCCCCGAGCGGGGCGAGCGCCCTGGTCACGCCGGCTACGGCGGCGGGGTCCTCATCGAGCAAAAGGATCTTCGGGGTCGTTTCCTCGGAAGTTCTCACGCAGGCCTCGGCGTCATTCTGCGGACCCGCACGGTGCAAGTCAATAGTTAACGCGCGCCGAACCCGCTCCAGCGCGGCGCTTGCACGGCGGCGCCGGTGTACAATCACGGCGAGCGGACCATCGGGTCGCCTCGGGGGTTTCCATGTCGGGCCACAACAAGTGGAGCACGATCAAACACAAGAAGGGTAAGCTCGACGCGAAGCGCGGCCAGCTTTTTACCAAGATCATCCGCGAGCTCACCACGGCCGCGCGCGAGGGTGGCGGCGACGCGGACGGCAACCCCCGCCTGCGCGCGGCCATCCAGTCCGCGAAGGCCGCCAACATGCCCGGCGACACGATGAGCAAGGCGATCCAGCGTGGCACCGGTGAGCTCCCTGGCGTGTCGTACGAGGAGGTGACGTACGAGGGGTACGGGCCCGGCGGCGTGGCGGTGATGGTGCAGGCGTTGACCGACAACCGCAACCGCACGACCGCGGAGCTGCGCCACCTCTTCGGGAAGCACGGCGGCAACCTGGGCGAGTCCGGGTGCGTCGCGTTCCTGTTCAAGAAGCAGGGCTACCTCATCGTGCCGAAGAGCGCCGGCGACGAGGACAAGGTGATGGAAGCGGCGCTCGACGCGGGCGCCGAGGACTTCCTCTCCGACGACCCGGATCTGTTCGAGGTCTACACGGCCGCGGAGGATCTGCACCGGGTGAAGACGGCGCTCGAGAGCCGCGGGCTGACCGTGGAGCAGGCGAAGGTCGAGATGGTCCCCACCGTGCAGGTCCGCCTCGAGGACAAGCGCGCGGAGCAGATGGTCCGCCTGATGGAAGCGTTCGAGGACCACGACGACGTGCAGAACGTCTGGGCGAACTTCGACATCGACGAAAAGCTGCTCGAGGTCGGCTGAGCTGGCGCGCGTTCTCGGCCTCGACCCGGGATCACGCACGACCGGCTGGGGGCTCGTCGAGGGCGACCGCCGGCGGGCCGAGGCGCTCGGCTTCGGATGCCTGTCACCGCGCCGCGGGCTCTCACACGCGCGCGCCCTGGCGGCGCTCGCGAGCCAGCTCGAGGAGCTGCTCGGGCGGCTCGCTCCCGACGTCGTGGTCATCGAGACGCCGTTTGCCGGGCGCTTCCCCAAAGCCGCGCTGGTGCTCGCCGAGGCGCGCGGCGCGCTGCTCGCCGAGCTCGGCCGTTGGGGTGGTGAGGTGGTCGAGCTCGAACCGGCGCGGGTCAAGGCCGCGGTCGTCGGCAACGGGCGCGCGGAGAAGCGACAGGTCGCGTACGTCGTGCGGCACGCGTTCGGCCTCGAGCAGGAGCCGCCCGCCGATGCCGCCGATGCGCTGGCGCTGGCGTTGTGTCACCTGCGCGGAACGTTGCCTTGACGCTTTCGCGAGCCGTGTGTTAGCTTGAACCAGCGTGAGAGTTACTGAGAGTTTCCGCAGCCGCCGCAGCCGTCGGCACCTTCGAGAGAGGCCCATGGTCGGGGCCCGGATGCGGGGCTGAGCGGCATGGCGCTTCAGGGCTCGCTCGCCGACATCGCGCTGCCCGACGTGATCCAGCTGGTGAGCGTGTCGGGCAAGACCGGCGTGTTCACCCTGTCCGGCGACGGCGCCGACGGGAAGATCTTCATCAAGGACGGCCAGATCACCGACGCGGTCGCGGGCAAGCTGGGCGGCGAGTACGCGGTGTACGAGATGGCCGGGTGGCACAAGGGCCAGTTCATCTTCACCGCCGGCATCGAGTCGGAACGGGTCACCGTCAACAAGTCGAACACCAGCCTGATGATGGAGGCGGCGCGCCGGCTCGACGAGTGGCGGGTGCTGCAACGCAAGGTCCCCTCGATGGATGCGGTGCCGTATTTCCTCCCGCGCGAGCCGGGCCAAGACCAGATCACGCTGTCGCCGCAGGAGTGGGCCATCGTCACCAAGATCGACGGCCGGCTCTCGATCGCGAAGCTGGAGGAGACCACCGGCCTGCCCGCCTTCGACGTGTGCAAGGTCCTCTTCGGCCTCGTCACCTCGGGGCTGATCGCCCTGCGCTCGCCGGTGGAGGAGCCGGCGGCGGCCGCCCCGCCGCCGTCGTCGTCGCCGCGTTCGTTGCTGGCGCTGGCGGAGAACGTGCGCAAGCTGGCCGACGAGAGCGTCGGGCTCTCCGGCTCGATCGCGGTGGAGAAGCAGTACCGGATCGCGCGCGCCGAGATCGAGGCCGGCGGCGGCATCAACTCGGTGCAGAGCCTCGTCGACCGGCTCGCCCGCGCGATCTCGCTCCTCGAGGGCGGCGACAAGGCGGGCGAGTTCCTGCGCAAGGTCACGCCGCTCTTCTCCTAGGAGCCTGTCCTCATAGATTCCGGCTGCGGCTGGCGCCGGCATCACGCTGGCTGCGTTGGCCTGCGCGAAATGTCCTCGACGTAGGCTACAGCTACGTCTGCGGGCCTATCGCTTGTCCGCCTTGCCAGCGGGCGCCATCGCGACCCTCGCTTTCGTCGCGATGCGCGACAGGCTCCCGGGCCCCGGCGGCGCGGGGCTCAGGGCTCCCGCGGCAGCGAGGCGAGGCCGATCGCCGCGCCCGCCGCGGCGGTGACGGCACCGGCGACCGGCAGTAGCGCGAGCAGCCACCCGTCGACGGTGAGCCCGGGGAGCGCGCCGCGCAGTGCGAAGCGGGCGGCTCCCAACGCGGCGGCGCCGAGAGCGCCGCCGGCGGCCCCCAGCAGCGCTCCGGAGATCAGGTAGGGACGGCGGATGTCGCCGTCGTGAGCGCCGATCAGCCGTAGGATCGTGATCTCGTCCGCGTGCGCGAGCACGAGCAGGCGTACGACGAGCAGCACGACGACGGCGCACCCGAGAAGCAGGCTCGCCACCAGCGCGAAGCCGGCCGCGAGGACGCGGGACGCCGCCTTCTCCATGCGTGCCTGCCAGGCGTGCGAGCTCTCGACGAGCGTCGTCTCCGGCTGGCCACGGAGCCAAGCTGCCACCGCGTGCTCGTCGCCCGGCGCCACCTCGGCCTGGAGGAGCGGGGGAAAGTTCTTCTCGTCGAGCGTGAGCAGGACCGTGGCGAGCTCCGGGAACCAGCGGGCGAGCTCGTCCTGCACGGCGCGAGGCGCGAGCACCGTGGCGCGGACGGCGGGGAAGCGCGCGGCCAGCCGCTGGTGCAGGGCGGCGGCCTCGGCCGGGCCGCGCGCGACCGCGACCACGGTCGTGGCCTGGCCGCGCGCGAGCAGCTCGCGTTCGGCCCAGCGGTGGAGGGTCCAGAAGCCGCCGCCCCACACGCCGGCCACGGCCAGGAGAACGATCGCCACCACGCCGGCCGCGCCGGACTCGCGCAGCTGCCGCTTCACCTCGCGCCAGGCGTGCCGGCTCACGTGGTGGTCACCCAGGCGTCCGCGACGACGCTACCGTGGTCGAGGAAGAGCGTGCGCGCGGGGTGCGCCTCGATCAGCCCGCGATCGTGGGTGGCGACCACCACCGTGGTCCCCTGGTAATTGATCGTCTTGAGCAGCTCGAGCAGCTCGTGCGACCTCTCCGGGTCGAGGTTGCCGGAGGGCTCGTCGGCGAGGATGAGGTCGGGCTGCAGCACCAGAGCGCGGGCGATCGCGACGCGCTGCTGCTCGCCGCCGGAGAGCTCGTCGGGGTAGGCGTGCATGCGGTGCTGCAGGCCCATCTGCTTGAGCACGAGGTACGCCCGGCGCTGCTGCTCGCGTTCCGGGAAGTTGAGCAGCGAGAGGACGAAGGTGACGTTCTCGGCCACCGTGCGGCGGCGGAGGAGCTTGAAGTCCTGGAACACCACGCCGAGGTGGCGGCGGAACTCCGCCACGTCACGCCGCCGCAGCTGCGCGAGGTCGACGCCGTTCACGATGATGACGCCGGAGTCCGGCAGCTCGGCGCGGTAGAGGAGGCGCAGGAACGTGCTCTTGCCGGCGCCCGATGGGCCGGTGAGGTAGACGAACTCGCCGCGCTCGACCCTGGTCGTGATCCCGCGCACCGCGGGCCGGCCGTTGTAGCTCTTGGTGATGTGCTCGCAGGTGATCATCTCAGGCCGACGCGTCACGCCCGGCGGGCGCCGCCCGGCGCACCGCCAGCGAAGCACCCTGCCGGTCCAAGCTCACCATGGTCTCCGCCGCGGAGTGTACCATACGCGCATGGCCGAAACGGCAGGCGGCAGCGGTATTCTCGCCATCCCGCTCGGGGCGGCGATCGCTCTGTTCGGCGACGCGGCGAGCTCTCCCGGCGGTCTCGACGAGGGCGGTCTGGCGGCGGCGGCGGGAGACGCCATCGAACGGCGGTTCGGCCGCGCGGTGCCCGTGCTCTACGCCCGCCAACTGCACGGTCGCCTCAGTTATACCTACAGCGCCGCCGGGCCGCTGCCGCCGGGCCCGCACCTCGTCGGCGGCTGCGACGCGCTGCTCACCTCAGAGACGTGGACCGCGCTCACGGTGCGCACCGCCGACTGCCTGCCGGTGGCGCTCGCCGGCGGCGGCGTCGTCGCCATGGTGCACGCCGGCTGGCGCGGCCTCGCCTGCGACGTCCTCGGCGCCGTCATCGGGCGCTTGCGCGCCGAGTTCGGCGTCGCCGCGGGCGCACTCGAGGCCGTCGTCGGGATCGGCATCGGCCCCTGCCACTACCGCGTCGGGGACGAGGTGGCCGCGGCGCTCGAGCGCCTCCCGGTCGCGGGCGACGGCTGGCGCGGCGACGGGGTGGTGGACCTGGCGCGGTTCGCGGCCGGGCGCCTCGCGGCGCTCGGGCTCGACCCCGCCCATACTCGCGCGCTCCCGGGTTGCACCGCGTGCTCGCCGGCGTATCACTCGTACCGGCGCGACGGAGCGGCGGCGGGGCGGCAGTGGAGCGCGATCGTCATCTCTGGCGGGTGAGGCGCCGGCGGTCCGGTCACGCCCCGGCGCCGGGGCGGGCGACGAGCTGGCCGCGGAGCTGGCCGCATGCGGCCGCCACCTCGCGGCCCTTGCTCCAGCGCACGGTCACGTTCATGTGCGCAGCGGCCAGGATCCCGGCGAACGCGCTGATGCGCCCCTCGTCCGGGGCGGCGAGGCCGGCCAGGTAACGCGCGTCCGGGTTGAGCGGGATCAGGTTGATCTTGCACGGGATCCCCTTGAGGAGCCCGGGCAGGCGGCGGGCGTCGTCATCGCTGTCGTTGACGCCGGCGAGCATCACGTATTCGAACGTGATCCGACGGCCGCGCTCGAGCGGGAACGCGCGCAGCGCCGCGAGCAACTCATCGAGCGGCCATTTCGCCGCCGCCGGCATCAGGCGCTCGCGCTGCGCCTGCGTCGTGGCGTTGAGCGACACCGCGAGCTTGGGGCGGCGCTCGAGCGCCGCCAGCTTCGCGATTCCGGGGACGATCCCGCTGGTGGAGACGGTCACGCGCTTGGGGCTGACGGTCTCGGCGATCAGCTCGATAGCGCGAGCGATCCCTCCGACGTTGAGCAACGGCTCACCCATGCCCATGAAGACGACGTTGACCGGCGTCCCGACCAGCCCCTCGTGGCGCAGGACCGCGCGGTACTGGCCGAAGATCTCGCCGCCGGAGAGGTTGCGGCCCGCGCCCAGCACCCCGGTGACGCAGAACACGCAGCCGACGGCGCACCCGGTCTGCGAGGACAGGCAGATCGTGGCGTGCCCCTCCATCGGCATCACGACCGCCTCGACGACAGCGCCGTCGGCGAGCCCGAGCGCCAGCTTGGCGGTGCCGTCGCCGCCGCGCCGCACCTCCAAGACCTCCGGGTCGCGCAGCACGGCGCGTCCGGTGAGCCCCTCGCGCAGCGCCTTCGGCAGGTTGGTCATCTCTGCGATGTCGCCCGCCATGCGGCGAGCGATCCACTGGTACACCTGCTCGGCGCGGAAAGGGCGCGGGTCCAACTCGGCCAGCAACAGGGACAGCTCAGCGCGGTTGGCGCCGACGAGGTTGGGGCGGGTCGGGGTCGTTTCGGTCACTGGCGATACCCACGGAACGCAGGACCTCGGCGTCCTGCTCGCTC
>JAKAFI010000128.1 GCA_021818005.1 Acidobacteriota bacterium
CGGCTACGCGCTCGTCGCGCAGCGGGCGCCCGGCGCGGCGATCTTCACGGGAGTGCCGTGGTCGGCGCCGGACACGCTGGCGGCGACCCGCGCGCGCCTCGCCGCGCTCGGCGCCGCGCACGAGGAGCTCGCGGCGGTCCGCGACATCGACACCGGCGCCGACCTCGACGAGGCCCTCGCCGATCCGGCTCTGCCCGGCGACCTGCGGCGCCGCCTCGAGGCGATCGTGGCGGCCAGGCGGCCGCGGCGGTGAGGAGGGGCGGATGGCCCACGTCGGCTTGATCACCGGTTCGGGTTTCTACGGCCAGAGCGGGGCCGCGATGGCGCCGCGCACAGTCGCGACGCCGTTCGGACCGGTGCGCGTGACGGCAGGGCGGGCGCACGCGCACGTCGTGACACACCTCGCGCGCCACGGCGCGGCGCACGAGCGCCTCTCCCACCACGTCGAGCACCGCGCCAACGTCTGGGCGTTGCACGAGCTCGGCGTGGACGCAATCGTCGCCTCGACCGCGGTCGGGGTGCTGTCGGCCGACCTGCCGCTCGGCGTCCCGCTCCTGTTCGACGATCTCTACTTCCCCTCGAACCGGCTCCCCGACGGGTCGCTGGCCACGTTCTTTGCCGTTCCCGGCGACCCGCGGCGCGGGCACTGGATCCCTGCCGACCCGTTCTCGCCGGCGCTGCGCGCCCGACTCGCGGGCGCCGCGCGTCGGGCCGGGATCGACGTGGTGGACGGTTGCTGCTACGCGCACGCCGACGGGCCGCGCTTCAACACCGCGGCGGAGCACCGCGCCTTGCGCGCCGCGGGGGCGGCCGCCGTGAGCCAGACGTGCGGCCCCGAGGCGGTGCTCGCGGGCGAGCTCGGGATCCCGTACGCGCTCGTGGGGTTCGGCGTCAACCACGTCACCGGCCTCGGCCTTCCCGCCACCGGCGACGCCGAGCTGGCACGGCTGCTCGCCCGCCACGCGGAGATCGTCGGCGCCCTCGTCGCCGCGTTCCTCGCCGAGCTCCCCGCCGACGCGACGTTCCCGCTCGACACCGGTTCGGTGTTCCGCATCGCGGGCGGCGGCTGAGCGCGGACGCCGCCGGCCCCGGCCGCGAGGCTAGAATCGGTCGCCGTGCCCCGCTCGAGACCGAACGACCGTGCCGTTGTCCCGTTGCGCTGCCATCCCTCGTCCGAGCGCGGCGCGGTGGAGCGACTCGAGGTGCGCGTCCGCCGCGCGGAGGCCTCGCTCGCGCTCCGCTTCCGGCTCGACGGCCGTCTCGACCGGCTCGCCATCCCCACGATCGGGCCCGCCGCGCGCCTCGACGGGCTCTGGCGCCACACCTGCTTCGAGGTGTTCCTGCGCGTTCCCGGCGAGCCCGCCTACGCCGAGTTCAACCTCTCGCCTTCGGGTGAGTGGGCCGCGTACCGGTTCGACGCCTATCGCTCCGGCATGCGCGAGCTCGCGGTGGCGCCGGCGCCGGCGTTGGAGATCACGGCGCACGACGGCCGGGCGCTGGCGGTGGACGTGAGCATCGCTCGTGTCCCCGAGCCGTGGGGGCGGGCGGTGTCGTGGCAGCTCGGCGTGAGCGCCGTCATCGAGGACGTCGCCGGCGCCCTTGCCTACTGGGCGCTGGCGCACCCGCCCGGGTCCCCCGACTTTCACCACCCGGCCGGCTTCGCGCTCGAGATCGGCGCGAACTAGCCTGTCGCGCATCGCGACGAAAGCGAGGGTCGCGATGGCGCCCGCTGGCAAGGCGGACAAGCGAGATGCCCGCAGACGTCGCTGTAGCCTACGTCGAGGACATGTCGCGCAGGCCAACGCAGCCAGCGGGATGGCAGCGCGAGCCGCAGCCGGAGTCGATGCGCGACAGGCTCCAAGGCGCGGGGAGGCGCGCGGCGGCTCAGTGAACGGGCCCGCCCGCCCGGGGGCGGCGGCTGCGCGCGAACAGCACGACCGCCGCGCCGGCCAGCGCAAACAGGGCGAGGTGACGGAAGGCGGCGTGGAACGCCTCGCCTGTGGCGATCGCCTGGATGAGCGAGCGCCCGACCTCGAGCGCGGCGTGAGTCGCGTCGGGGTTGTCGTACCCGCCGGCCGCGCCGCCGAAGAGGTCGGCGAGCGCCGCGGCCATCGCGCGCCCGGCGTGCGTGCCCCAGTCGAGGCGCCCGGCGAGGGCGTCGTAGAACGCGGCCGAACGGTTCGTCAGCACATTGGTCGAGTACGCGGTGCCGACCGAACCGGCCACCAGCCGGACGACGTTGATCACCATCGAGCCGTCCGCGAACTCGTGCTCCTCCAGCGTCACGAACAGCAGGTACGCCACCGGCGTGAAGGTGCCGCCGAGCGCGAACCCCCACACCAGGTTGTCGAGCACGACCGCGCTGCGCGGATCGTAGAAGCCGGTGCGGAACACCCAGGTGGCCCAGGCGGTCGCGACGAGGAAGGCGAAGGCGATCCACTTCGGCGGCAGCCGGTCGGAGACGGCGCCGGTGAGCAGCGTCGCCACCGCCGCCAGCAGCGAGCCCGGCAGCATGATCAGCCCGGCGTCGAGCGTGGTGAAGCCGCGCAGCCGCTCGAGGTAGACCGGCAGCATGAGGAACACGCCGTAACCGGTCATCGAGATCAGGCCCATCCCGACCAGCGACACCGCCACCTCGCGGCGGGCGAACAGCGCGCGCGGCAGCAGCGGCTCGCGGGCGAGAAGCTCCCACGCCACGAAACCGATCGACGCCGCCAGGCACAGGAGCGTGAGCTGGAGGATGAAGTCCGACTGCAGCCACCCCTTCTCCTGCCCTTTGGAGAGGACGACCACGAGGGTCGAGAGCGCCGTCGACAGGAGCACGAGCCCGACGACGTCGAGGCGGCGGCGTGTCGCGCCGCGCCGGTTGGCGAGCAGGAGGAGCACGGCGAGGGCGTCGGCCAGCCCGATCGGGACGTTGACGTAGAACACCCACCGCCACGTGAGGTGCTCGGTGATCAGGCCGCCGAGCGATGGCCCGATCGCCGGCGCGAACGCCGCGCCGAGGCCGTAGATCCCCATCGCCAGCCCGCGCTCCACGGCGGGGAACGCGTCGGCGAGCAAGAGCCACCCCACCGGGATCAGCAGCCCCTCGGCGATCCCCTGGACGAAGCGCGCGCCGAGCATCACGGGGAGCGACCCCGCCATGCCGCACAGCGCCGACATGCCGACGAAGAGCAGCAGGCCGGCGAGGTAGGTGTTGCGGTGCCCGAGCACCTCGGCGAGCCACCCCACGACCGTCATCGAGACGGCCGCGCCGATGAAGTACGCGATGATGACCCACTGCACGCCGTAGAGGTCGGCCTCGAGGGCCGCCATCATCTTGGGCAGCGTGATGTCGACGATCGTGGTGTCGAGGAACGCGATGAAGATCCCCGCCGACACGAGCGCCGCCACGAGCCACTTGTTCGCTCCGCCGCGCGGCGCGTTCACGTTGCCTCCCGGCCTCACCGCCACCGCTTCGGCACCGACACCTCGACCGAGAGGCCGGGGACGAGCTCGTCGTGGGCGGCGAGGTTCGCGATGTCGATCTCGACCGCGACGCGCTGCGTGACCTTGGTGAACTCGCCGGCGGTGACGTCGCGCGGGATCAGGGCGAACTCCTGTGCCGCCGCCGGGGCGATGCGGCGGATCCTCCCGTGCAGCGCCGTCCCGGGGAGCGCGTCGAACTCCAGGTCGGCCGGCTGGCCGACGCGCAGCCCGGCGACACGGGTCTCCTCGAAGCGCGCCTCGACGTAGCGCGTGGCGGGGTCGTAGAGCGCCAGCACCGGCCGGCCGGGCGGGGCGAAGTCGCCGACGCGGACGAAGACGCGGGCGATCACCCCGGTGATCGGCGCCCGCACCTCGGTGCGGCCCAGCGCCCACTGCACGTCCGCCAGGGCGGCGTTCGCCTGCTCGACGCCCGCCTCGGTCTCGCCCAGGCCGGCGGCCGCCTCGGCGATCGAGGCGCGCGCTGCCCTCGCCTCGGCGAGGCGCGCCTCGGCCGCGATCACCGCTTGCTGCGCCGCCTTGACGTCGGCCCGCGCCGCGTCGGCGCCGGCGTGCACCTCGTCGTAGCGTGCCTGCGGGACCGCCTGCTGCGCCAGCAGCGCGACCATCCGGCGCTCTTGCGCGGCCAGGTAGGTGGCTGCGGCCTCCGCCTTGACGAGCTGCTCGCGCGCGGCGGCCACGGCGGCCGCGGCGGCGTCCTGCGCCGCCGCCACCGCGGCGCGCGTGCGTGTCACGACGGCTTGGCGTCGCCCCACTTGCCGTTGCATCTCGGCGAGCTTCGCCCCGGCCTGGTCGCGCTTGTGCCGCCAGTCGTCGTCCTGGAGCCGCACCAGCACCTGTCCCGCCGTCACCCGGTCGCCCTCGTGCACGAGCACCTCGCGCACCCGGCCGGCGACCTCGGGCGCGACCTCCGCCATGTCGGCCTTGACGTAGGCGGCGTCGGTGGTGACGTGCGTGAGCCGGTGCCAGAGCCACCGCCCGGAGATCACCCCGCCGACCACCAGCGCGACCACCGCAAGCGTGATGATCAACCACCGGCCCAGGCCGGGCCGCTCGTGAACCGTGCCGTTCCCGTCGTCGCTCATCGCGCACCCTCTCCGAACACGTCGAGAAGATCGTCGCCCGCGGCCGCGGCGAGCTCGGCGCGCGCCGCGACCAGCGCCGCGCGCGCCGCCGCCAGGCCGTCGTTGGCGGCCGTGGCCTGTGTCATTGCTTCGAGCAGCTCGCGCGTCGTCGCGAGGCCGGCGCTGTGCTGCAACCGTTCCAGCCGCAGCGCTTCGTCGGCGGCCGCGACCGCTCGCTCGCCCGCCGCCACGCGCTGCCGTGCGGCGGTGACACCGGCCGCGGCGGTCTCGACCTCGGCCACGATCTGACGCCGCAGCGCCTCCTCGCCGGCCGCGGCCGCGCGCGCCTGGGCCGCGAACCGCGCCGCCTCGGCGGCCGCCGCGCCGCCGTCGAACACTCTCGCTTGCAGCACCAGCGCAGCCGCGGCGTTGCTCTCGTGCAGCAGGTAGTGGTCCCACGATTTCTGCGCGCCGGCCGCGAGTGCGAGGAGAGGCAGGCGCTCGGCGCGCGCCTCCCGCGCCCGCGCCTCCAGCGCCGCCCGCTCGCGCGCAAGCGCGGTCAGCTCGGGGCGCTGGGCGAGGGCCCGCGCGACCGTCGCCGAGGGCGCGTCATCCGCGGTCTCGGGCGGCAAGCCGAGCGGCGTGACCGCGACCCCGGTGAGCGCCGTGAGGCGAGCGCATGCCGCGGTCGCGATCCGCCGGGCGTCGGCGAGGTCCGCGAGGACGTTCTCGCGGTGATATTCGGCGGCGAGTTGGTCGGAGCGGGCGAGGATCCCCTGGTCGACCATGGCGGTGACCACCCGGACGGTCTCGTCGGCCGCGGTCGCCGCCCGCTCGATCACCTCGACCTGCCGGCTGGCCGCGTAGCAGCCGGCGTACGCCCGCACCGTCGCGAGTGCGACCTCGCGCCGGCGCGCCTGCACCTCGCTGGCCCCGGCGCCGGCCGCGGCCCGTGCCGACGCCAGTGCGGCCCCGGTGCGGCCGAAGTCGTAGAGCAACTGGCGAACGCTCACGCCGACGGCCTGGGTCTGACGGTCGCCGGTCACCAGCGGCAGCGCGATCGGGTTGCCGAACGCGCCGCGCGGCACGACCAGGCCGGGATCATCGCGCAGGAAGTTGGCCGTGGCGGAGGCGTCGATCGCGGGCAGGCGCGCCGCCCTCGCTTGCCCCACCAGTGTCGCGGCCGCCTCGGCCTGCGCCTCGCTCGCCCGCACCGCGGGTCCCGCCAGCGCCAGCTCGATCGCCTGCCGCAGCGTGAGTGACCGCTCCTCCGCCGCGGCCCCCGCCGCGACCAGCGCGAGGGCGACAGCCGCCGAGATCGCTCGTCTCACCGCTCTCCTCCGATCCCCTCGAAAAGCGCCGCGACGAGCGCGCCGACGACCGCCTCGCCGCCGCCCCCGCGCGCCGTCGCGAACTCCCACGAGAGCTGCTGCAGCGCGCCCTGCAGCGCGACCGCCAGGAGCTCGGCGTCGACCGCTCGCACCTCGCCGGTGGCGACGCCGTCCTCGAGCACCTCGGCGATGACCCGGCGCTCGCGCGCGAGGTAACCGCGCCGCCGCGCGACGAGGAACCCCTCGACCTCCTCGACGATCTCCTCGCGGACCCGGTACAGGCGCGCCAGGTCGGTGAGCAGCCGCACCTTGGCCGCCCCCACCGCCGTCAGGCGGGCCCGCGTCCCGCGCGCGCCCTCCCCGGCGGCCCGCATGCTCGCCAGGAGCTTCTCCTCCTCGCGGCTGAACACGGCGTCGATGACCCCGGCCTTGCCGCCTGGAAAGTGGTGGTATAGGGCGCTCTTCACGACACCGAGGCCGCGCGCCAGCTCGGAGGCGGAGAACCCCCGCACCCCCCGCTGGGCGATCAGCTCTGCGGCGGCATCCAGGATGAACTCCCTCGACAGTGTGGTCATCGCGGCTCCAATCGTCCGAAATGAACAATCGAACGATTCGTTCAGTAGTTTTGCACGGAGAGTACTGCCTGTCAAGCCCATCCCTCCGCCTCGACGCCGGCGGCCGGGTCGAGTCGGGGCGAGGAAGGGGGCAAGCCGCGCGCGAGCGATCCGCGACGAACGGCGCAGGGGAGGACGGCGCCGGTCTCGGCTCAGTCCGGGTCGGGCGGGTCGGGCTGATCGGGGGCGCGGCGGGCGGCGAGCGTCTCCAGGCAGTGGGTGACCAGCGCCGTCCAGCCGGTCTGGTGCGAGGCGCCGCAGCCGCGGCCGGTGTCGCCGTGGAAGTACTCGTAGAAGAGGACCAGATCGCGCCAGTGCGGGTCGGTGGCGAAGCGCGGGTCGCCGCCGTGGCAGGGGCGCCGGCCGGCCGCGTCGGGCAGGAACAGGCTCACGAGGCGGCGCTCGATCTCCGCGGCGGCCTGGGCGAGCGTGACCATGCGGCCCGAGCCGGTCGGGCACTCGACGGTGAGGGCGTCGCCGTAGAAATGGTGGTAGCGCTCGAGCGCCTCGATGAGGAGGAAGTTGACCGGGAACCACACCGGGCCGCGCCAGTTGGAGTTCCCCCCGAACATCGGGGAGTCCGACTCCCCCGGCGCGTAGGCGACGGTGTGCGTCTCGCCGCCGAGCGTGAACGAGAACGGGCGTTCGCCGTAGACGCGCGACAGCGAGCGCACCCCGAACGGGGAAAGGAACTCGCGCTCGTCGAGGACGACGCGCAGCACGCGCAGCAGCTGGTCGCGCGAGGGGATCGCGAGCAGGCGGCGGCGGTGCGCGCCGTCGGCGTCGGCCGCCATGCAGCTGATGCGGCCCGCCAGGTCGGGCCGGTGCTCGAGGAACCAGCGCAGGCGCTTGGAGAACCCCGGCAGGCGGTCGAGCACGTCCTGCTCGAGCACCTCGCAGGCGAACAGCGGGATGAGGCCGACCATCGAGCGCAGTCGGATCGGCAGGTGTTGGCCGTCGAGGTGGACCTGGTCGTAGTAGAAGCCGTCCTGCTCGTCCCACAGGCCGACCCCGCCGAGGCCGTTGATCGCGTCCGCGATCGCGACGTAGTGCTCGAAGAACTTCGACGCGACGTCCTCGTACGCCGGGTCGACCGACGCGAGCTCGAGCGCGATCGAGAGCATCGTGCCGCAGTAGAACGCCATCCACGAGGTGCCGTCGGCCTGCTCGAGCGCGCCGCCGCTGGGGAGCGGCTTGGAGCGGTCGAACACGCCGATGTTGTCGAGGCCGAGGAACCCCCCGCCGAAGAGGTTGCGGCCCTCGACGTCCTTGCGGTTGACCCACCAGGTGAAGTTGAGCAGCAGCTTCTGGAAGACGCGCTCGAGGAAGAAGCGGTCGCGGCCGCCGCGCGGTCCGGTCATCTTGTACACCCGCCACGCCGCCCAGGCGTGCACCGGCGGGTTGACGTCGTCGAACCCCCACTCGTACGCCGGGATCTGCCCGTTCGGCTGCATGTACCACTCGCGCAGCAGCAGCACGAGCTGGGCCTTGGCGGCCTCGGGGTCGAGGCGGGCGAGCGGCAGCATGTGGAACGCCAGGTCCCACGCCGCGAACCACGGGTACTCCCAGGTGTCGGGCATCGAGAGCACGTCGCGGGCGTGGAGGTACGGCCAGTCGGCGTTGCGCCCCGCCAGGCGAGCGGCGGGCGGCGGCGGCTGCGCCGGGTCGCCGGCGAGCCACTCCTGCACGACCAGGTTGTAGAACTGCCGCGACCACACCAGGCCGGCGTACGCCTGGCGCGCCACCGCCCGCTCGG
>JAKAFI010000129.1 GCA_021818005.1 Acidobacteriota bacterium
GCGCTCCTGGCCGCCCGCCGGCAGCTTGAGCTGGCCGAGAACCGCTACCGCGGCGGCCTCGTCAGCTACCTGCAGGTGACCTCGGCGCAGAGCGCGGCGCTCGAGCACGAGCGCACCGTGGCGCGCCTGCGCGGCCAGCGCTACGCCGCCTGCGTCGCGTTAGTTAAGGCGCTCGGCGGCGGTTGGCAGATGTCCGAGGGGAGCGCGTCCAGACGGTGAGAGCGCTTCGCCGTCCCGTCACCGCCTGCTCGCACGGTCGATGATCGACAACTCCCTCGTGCCGCGTCGATCCGAGCCCGTCGCGCCCGCCGGTCTATCACTCGCCACGCTGCTCGTCCGCTTTCTCAAGATCGGCGCGATCGGGTTCGGCGGGGGCATGGCCAATATCGGGCTGATGGAGCGCGAGCTGGTGCGCAAGGACCGGGTGCTCGATGCCGACGAGTTCCTGCACGGCGTTGGGCTGGCGCAGCTCCTCGGGCCGTTCGCCACCAACACGGCACTGTTCGTTGGCTACCGCCTCTACGGCATCGGCGGCGGGCTCGCGTGCGCCGCCGCGTTCATGACACCCTCGGTGGCACTCGTCATCGTGCTCTCCTGGGTCTACTTTCGCTTTCACGCCATCCCCGCCATGCAAGGGGCGATCGGCGGCCTCGGCCCGGTGGTGATCGCCCTGATCGCCGCCGCGGCATGGTCGATGGCCGGCAACGCGGTGCGGACCCGGCTCGCCGGCGTGCTCGCGCTGCTCGCGCTCGGGCTCTCCCTGCTGAAGCTCAACCCCGCCTTCATCCTCGCGGCGGCCGGGACGGCGGGGCTCGTGCTCGGGAAGGCCCGCCTCGGCGGCCCTCCTACGCGGCCGCCGGCACGCCGCGCCGAGCCCGGCGAACCGCGATCGCCACGACCCACGGCCCTCGCCCTCGGCGTCGGACCGGCTGCGGCCGCTGCAGCCGGCGGCGTGTCTCTGGCCACCCTGGCGTGGACGTTTCTCAAGGTGGGGTTCATCTTCTTCGGCGGCGGGTTCGTGCTCGTGCCGATCCTCCACCGCCACCTGGTGTCCTCCCTCGGATGGCTCACCCCGCAGGAGTTTCTCGACGGTGTGGCGATCAGCAACCTGACGCCTGGACCGATCGCCGTCCTGGCGACGTTCGCGGGGTTCCACCTGGCCGGTGTCACCGGGGCGCTGACCGCCACCGCGGCGCTGTTTGCCCCGGCGCTCGCCCTGATGACCGTGTTCAGCCGCGGGTACACACGGTTCAAGGACGACCAGCGGGTACGCGACGCTCTCGCCGGCATCGGACCGGCGGTCGTCGGCCTCGTCGCCGGCGCGATCGTGCCCCTCGCCCCCGGCGCCATCCACGGCTGGGCCGGTCTCGCACTCGCGGCGGCGGCGCTGCTGCTGCTCGTCCGCAGGCGCTGGCATCCGGCGGCCGTGCTCGCGGTGGGCGCGGTCGCCGGGGTCATCGGATGGGTGTGACGCCGCCCGCAGGGAGCCCCCGCTCGCTCGCGACCTCGCCCTGGCGAGTCCGGGCGGCGAGGCGCATCATGACGGGCGGCTCGCCCCCGCCCCGGGGGCAGGGAGGTCCGATGAAGACTGCAGGAACCGCCGCGCTCGCTCTGCTGCTTTCAGTGGGCATCGCATCGGCGCAGGCGCCGCTCGACACCGCCGCGCTGGCGGCCGCGCGCTTCGCGCCGGTCGTCAAGGTGGTGGACACCGTGTCCTCGCTCGGACCGCTCGCGACCGTGCCGCAGACCGTCACCCTGGTCGACCTGGTGCGCTACCACGGCCACCCGTGCGACGGTCTCGTCGTCGCGGCCGCCGGGATCGCGGCCGGCCTCGAGCGGCTGTTTCCCGGCGGGGTCGTGGACCGCACCGACCTGGTCGCGGCGGCCAACGCCTCGCCGTGCTACGGCGACGCCGCCGCCTACCTGACCGGCGCCCGCGCGCGCTACGGCACGCTGGTGATCGACAAGGGCCTCGGCGACGTCTGGATCCTGCACCGCCGCTCCACCGGCGCCACGGTGCGGGTCAGCCTGCGGCCGGGGATCAAGCCGGCCGCGCTGCCCGGGCTCGAGAGCGAGCTGCGCTCGCTCGGCTGCGACCGGCCGCTGATGGCGCGCGTCGCGGCGCTGCAGGAAGAGTTGATCCGCCGCGTGCTGGCCACCGACCCGGCCGCCGTCTTCGAGGTCGCGGCGCTCCCCGCGTTCCCCTACCCGGTCGCCGGGCCGCGCGCCGACACGCTCAAGGCCGGGTGCGGCCCGGCCGCGCCGCGGAAGTGACGCCAGCGGCCGTGCGAGCGAACAGCCAGCCGGCGGAGGCGGGCGAGATCGGGACCGTGCGCGCCAGGGTGAGGCCCAGACCCGCGACCGCGTCGGCGATCGGAGCGCGCACGAAGTCGGGGTAGTGCGGCCCCTCGAGGTGCTCGACGAGGCGCACGTACCACGGGCCCGGCGCGGCGTAGTCGAAGATCAGCACCGCGCGGGCGGCGATCCGCGCGGCGTGCCCCAACGCCAGGCGCCGCAGCGCCGGCGAGAGACCGTGGAGCACGTAGCCGGCCGTGACCAGGTCGAACGAGCCGTCGGCCACCCCGTCGAGGCCGGCGATGTCCATCCGCCGGAAGCTCGCGGCGGGGACCCGGCGCGCCGCCCGCCGCAGCAGGCGCTCGGCGACGTCGACGCCGGTGACCGCATGGCCGCGCTCCGCCAGCGCCCTGGCGAGGCTCCCGGTGCCGGTGCCGAGGTCGAGGACCGAGAGCCCGGCCGGCAGGTCGAGCGCGCCGAGCGCCGTGCGGTACTGCGGCTCGAGCCAGCGCTCGATGACGAGGAAGAGCGGCGCCGCCCGGTTGAACAGGCGGCGGGCGCGCTCCCCCTCGCGGCGGGCGGCGGCGTCGAGCCCGGGCACCGCGGCAGGGTAGCAGGTGAGGGAATGGACGCCGTGCGAGTACGCTTGCGAGGGAGGGGCGCGACGGCGAGGGCCGCCGCCGCCCGGGAGGCCGCGATGGAGACGAGAGCGCTCGGGACGCAGGGGTTGCGGGTGTCGGCGATCGGACTGGGGTGCATGGGGATGAGCGAGTTCTACGGCGCCGCGGACGAAGGCGAGGCGATCGCCACGATCCACCGCGCCCTCGACCTCGGCGTCACCTTCCTCGACACCGCCGACATGTACGGCCCGTTCACCAACGAGCGCCTGGTCGGACGGGCGATCGCGGGGCGGCGCGGCGAGGTCGTGCTCGCGACCAAGTTCGGAAACGAGCGCCGCCCGGACGGCAGCTGGGTCGGCGTCAACGGACGGCCGGAGTACGTGCGGGCGTCGTGCGATGCCTCGCTCGCCCGCCTCGGCGTCGACCACATCGACCTCTACTACCAGCACCGCGTCGACCCCACGGTGCCGATCGAGGAGACGGTGGGCGCGATGGCCGACCTCGTGCGCGCCGGCAAGGTGCGCTTCCTCGGCCTGTCGGAGGCGGCGCCGGCGACAATCCGCCGCGCCCACGCGACGCACCCGATCTCGGCGCTGCAGACCGAGTACTCGCTGTGGACGCGCGACGTCGAGGACGAGATCCTGGCCACGGTGCGCGCGCTCGGGATCGGGTTCGTGGCGTACAGCCCGCTCGGGCGCGGCTTCCTCACCGGCCGCTTCCGCACGCCCGCCGACATCCCGGAGGGCGACTTCCGCCGCAACGCCCCGCGCTTCGAGCCGGCGAACTTCGCCGCCAACCGGGAGTTGGCGGCCCGCGTCGAGGCGGTCGCGGCGCGTCTCGGCGTCACGCCGGGGCAACTCGCGCTCGCCTGGGTGCTGGCGCAGGGGCCCGACGTCGTCCCGATCCCGGGGACCAAGCGCGTCCGTTACCTCGAGGAGAACGCCGCCGCAGCGGCGATCACGCTCACGCCGGCGATCCTCGCCGAGCTCGACGCCGCGGCGCCGAAGGGCGCGACGGCCGGGGCGCGCTACCCCGAGGCCGCGATGCGCGCCGTCAACCGGTGAGCGATCGCGGCCGGGTTCGCGGCCGGTTTCGTTGACACCCTCCCTCGCTTCCGGATAGACTTTCGGGCGCGGTGACGTAGCCAAGTGGTAAGGCAGGGGCCTGCAAAGCCCTCATTCGGCGGTTCGACTCCGCCCGTCACCTCCACCCGTGTTCACCTGTCCCCTCGCGGCCCGCGCCGGGCCGGCCCGCCGCGGCGCCGACCGGCGGAAATCGCGGCGCGCGGGGGGTGTCGAGGACGCAGCGATCACCAACGGCAGCATGGACAAGCCCAAGGAGACACACATGAAGCGCACCTGGCTGTTCCTGATCCTGGCCGCCGTCGTGGCGGCGCCCGCGCTCGCCGCCGACGCCCCGGCCCACGCCGCCGGTTGCTGCCTGAAGACCGCCGGCGCCCAGCACACGGTCGCCAACCTCGACAACGGCGTCCGCATCACGATCACCTCGACCGACCCCAAGGTCGCCGCGATGATCAAGGACGAGACCGGCTCGTGCCCGAAGCCGGGCTGCGCCAACGACTGCCCGATGCAGGCCAAGGGCGTGACCCGCACGGTCGAGAAGACCGACACCGGCGTCGTGATCACCGCGACCGCGGCCGACCCGGCGCTGGTCAAGGCGCTGCAGGAGCACGCCGCGACGATGTGGGCCAAGGCTTGCCCGCACCGGGCGGGGATGGGCGCCCACGGCAAGGCGATGGGCGGTAAGTGCCCGTACGCCAAGGGCGGCGCCCCGGCGCAGTCGTAGGCCCTCGGTTGCCGGCGACACGCGGCCCGCGGCCGACCGCCGCGGGCCGATTCGTGCCCGCAGCGCCGGCCCGGCGGCGCCGGGGGGCACGGACGCCGCTACAATGGCCTCGCGATGGACACGACCGCGACGGATTCCGACCCGATGGGGCTGCCGCTCGGCGCCCCGGAGGCCGCCAAGAAGCTGACGTTCTTCGGCTACCTGCGCGCCCGCTTCGTCGCCGGCCTGCTGGTGTCGTTCCCCCTGGTCGTGACCTTGTTCTTCGGCCGCTTCCTCTTCGACCTCATCGACCGCTGGGCCGACCCGATCAGCCGGCAGCTGTTCCACCGGGCGGTGCCGGGGCTCGGGGCCGCCGTGTTCGTCCTCGGCGTGTTCCTGCTCGGGGTCCTGGCCCACAACGTGCTCGGCCGCCGCATCCTGCAGTTCGGCGAGCGGCTGTTCGCGCGCATCCCGGTGTTGCGCGCCGTCTACACCGGCACCCGCGAGGTGACGCGCGCCTTCGCCGGCAACCGCACCAAGAGCTTCCGCCGCGTCGTGCTGATCCCGTTCCCAAACGAGAACGTCTGGGCGGTCGCGTTCGCCACGACCGAGTTCGAGGAGAGCACGCCGGACGGGCCGCGGCGGCAGATCGCGGTGTTCATGCCGACGACGCCGAACCCGACGACCGGCTTCTTCCTCGTCTACCCGGAGGCCGCGGTCAGGGCCACCGACATGTCGGTCGAGGAGGCGATCCGCATGGTGATCTCGGGCGGCCTGGTGAGCGCCGGCCAGGGGCGCGTGTTCCCTCCCCCGCCGGCGCCGCGAGACGCTGTCCCGTGACCCGCGTCAACGCCGAGGCCGGCGCCAAGCGGGCGGCCGCCGTCGCCGCGGCGCTGGCGGCGGCCTACCCCGACGCGACGTGCGAGCTCGACTTCACCGACCCGTACCAGCTGCTGGTCGCCACGATCCTCTCCGCGCAGTGCACCGACGCGCGGGTCAACACGGTGACGCCGGCGCTGTTCGCGCGCTTCCCGGACGCCATGGCGCTCGCCGGCGCGGACCAGGTCGAGGTCGAGGAGCTGATCCGCTCCACCGGGTTCTTCCGCAACAAGGCGAAGGCGCTGCTCGGGATGGCGCGCGCGGTGGCCGAGCACCACGGCGGCGAGATCCCGGCCGCGATGGACGCCCTGACGCGGCTCCCCGGCGTCGGCCGCAAGACCGCGAACGTCGTCCTCGGCACCGCGTTCGGCCTCGCAACCGGCGTCGTCGTCGACACCCACGTCGCGCGCCTGGCGCAGCGGCTCGGCCTCTCCGCCGAGAGCGACCCCGAGAAGATCGAGCGCGACCTGATGGAGCTCTTCCCCCCGGCCGAGTGGGTCGCGCTCGGGCACCGTCTCATCCTGCACGGCCGCCGCGTCTGCTCCGCGCGCAAGCCGGCGTGCGACGCCTGCCTGCTCGCCGCGATCTGCCCCCGCATCGGCGTCTGACGCCGGCGCTCGGGGCGGGGCGCGGCGCTGGCGGCGCGCGACGCGGCGTGGTATACCCCTGCCATGCAGCCACGCAACCCGTGGGGCGGCGGGATCGAGGTGATCACCGGCAGCATGTTCTCGGGGAAGTCCGAGGAGCTGATCCGGCGCCTGCGGCGGGCGATCATCGCCCGCCAGCGCGTCCAGGTCTTCAAGCAGGGTCTCGACGACCGCTACGCCGCGGGCCAGGTCGTCTCCCACTCCCGCTGGCGGCTGGAGGCGGAGCGCGTCGCCAAGGCGGCGGAGATCCTCGACCTGGTGGACCCGCGCACCGAGGTGGTCGGGATCGACGAGGCGCAGTTCTTCGATACCGACCTGGTGCGCGTCGCCGGGCACCTCGCCGACCTCGGCAAACGGGTCATCGTGGCCGGCCTCGACATGGACTTCCGCGGGCAGCCGTTCGGGCCGATGCCGGAGCTGCTCGCGGTGGCCGAGGACGTGGAGAAGGTGCACGCGATCTGCGCCCGCTGCGGCGCGCCGGCGTCGTACACGCAGCGCCTCTCCCAGGCGCAGGAGCAGGTCGTCGTCGGCGCGGCCGACATTTACGAGGCGCGCTGCCGGCGCTGCTTCGAGCCCGGCGGCCCGGGCCAGGAACCCGAGCTGTACCCCCCGGACGAAGGCGAAGCGTAGCCGGCGCGCCGGCCGCTCCTCGGCGCGCGGCGGCCGCGGCGGCCTTGACGGGTCGGATCGCGCGGCGCTCTAATGCGTCGGTGACACCCCTCGACCAACAGCGTTGGGCCACCTTCCTCGCCGTCGCGACTCGCGTCGTACCGGGGGTGGCCGAGTTCGACGCGGCGGGGCGCGAGCGCTTCGCCGCGATCGTCGGCAAGGCGCTGGCCGAGCGGCCGACCGCGCTGCGGCGCCAGTTCGCGCTGTTCCTCACCGTGCTGCGCTGGGCGCCGTTGCTGCGCTTCGGCGCGACGTTCGAACGCCTCGCACCGACCGCGCAGGATGCCGTGCTGCGCTGGCTGCTGGACGCGCCCGCGGCGAAGCTGCGCGGCGGATTCTGGGGGTTGCGGGCGCTCGTCTTCATGGGGTACTACGGCCAGCCCGAGACGTGGGGCGCGATCGGGTACGCCCCGTCGTTCGCCGGAAACGAGCGCCTCCATGGTTGAGAAGAGCTACGACGTCGTCATCGTCGGCTCCGGCGCCGGCGGCGGCACGGTGGCCAAGGAGCTGGCGCCGCTGGCCCGGCAGGGGCTGCGCGTCGCGGTGCTGGAGTGGGGCGCGAAGCTGCGCGAGTCGGAGTACACCGGCCGCGAGGTCGAGATGGCCGACAAGCTGTACTTCGACTCCGGCGGCGTCCTCACCCGCGACCGCGCGATGACGCTCGCGTTCGGGCGCGCCTACGGCGGTTCGACCGTGGTCTACACCGGCACCTCGCTGCCGCTCCCCGAGCCGGTGCTCTCGCGCTGGAACGTCCCCGGCCTCGAGTTCGCCGACCTGCGCCGCCGCTCCGAGAAGGCGCTCGGCGAGAACAACGTCCACCTGCTCGAGGACGACAAGCTCAACGACAACAACCGCCTCTTCCGCGACGCCTGCCACAGCCTCGGCTACCGGGTCGAGCAGTTCCCGATCAACGTCAAGGGGTGCCGCGGCGCCGGGGTGTGCAACCTCGGCTGCCCGAACGCGGCCAAGCAGGGGACCAACCGCGTCCAGCTCCCCGCCGCCGAGGCCGCCGGGGTCGAGGTGGTGACCAACTGCAAGGTCGAGGCGATCGGGGAGCGCGAGTGCACCGCGACCGTCGCCAACCCGCCGTTCGGCGAGCCGTCGCGCTGGGAGCCGGGGCGCTACCGGGTGCGCGCCCGCGCCATCGTCGTCGCGGGCGGCGCGGTCAACTCCCCCGCCCTGCTGCTGCGCTCGCGCCTGCCGGTGCGGCTGCCGGCGCTCGGGCGCTACCTGACCGCGCACCCCGCGCTCATCCTCGTCGGCGAGCACGACCGCCCGATCACCAACTACTTCGGCCACCCGAAGAGCTACTACTGCGACCACTTCGTCGAGCAGGGCTTCCTGCTCGAGA
>JAKAFI010000130.1 GCA_021818005.1 Acidobacteriota bacterium
GGTTTCATGGCCGGTCTGGCGACGATGGCGACGCCCAGGCGCCACGTCAACGTGCTACACCACATCCTCGGCTACTTCAAGAACGTTCTCGACGCCGGCTCGCGGGCCGAGCTGCTCGCGCTCATCGAGGACTACCGCAACGGGCTGGTGCCGCTGGTGGTGCCGGTCATGCTGGTGCGGCACTACGTGCGTCTCTTCGATGTCGGCTACCTCGCGGGCCAGACCTACCTCGAGCCGCACCCCAAGGAGCTGATGCTGCGCAACCACGTCTGAGGCGGCCTCGCGGCTTGAGCGCGCCGGGCGAGGGGTGTAACGTCGAGAGAATGGAGCCGACATCGCTACGGCAGCTCGCGGCGCTCGCGCCTCCGGACGCGCTCAAGATCGTGCTCGTGCTCTTCCTCGCGTTCCTGCTCGGGCTCGAGCGCGAGGGACGGAAGGCGCACGGCGGGCACTACATCTTCGGCGGCGTCCGGACGTTCCCGCTGATCGGGCTGCTCGGGTACACGATGGCGCTGCTCGGAGGCGCGAGCCCGCTCCCCGTGGCGCTCGGCCTCGTGGTGATCGCCTCGTTCCTCCTGGTTTCCTACTTGCACAAGCTCGCGGGCGCGGAGGACGCCGGCGTCACCACCGAGATCTCGGGCCTGGTGGCCTACCTGCTCGGCGCGGTGGTCTTCTACGGCTACTACTGGGTGGCGGCGACGGTCGTCGTGCTCGCGCTGCTGCTGCTCGAGCTCAAGACCGCGCTCGAGGGGTTGAGCGAACGGCTCCCGGCGGAGGAGGTGATCACCTTCACCAAGTTCCTCCTCTTGACGGTCGTGATCCTGCCGGCGGTCCCGAACCGGGAGTTCGGGGCCTTCCAGTTCAACCCGTTCAAGACCTGGCTGGTGGTCGTCGCCGTGAGCGGCATCTCCTACGGCAGCTACGTCCTCCAGCGGGTGACGAGAAAACGCGGCGGGATCGTGCTCGCCGCACTGCTCGGCGGTGTCTACTCCTCGACCGTGGTGACCGTTGCGCTGGCACGGCGGGGCCAGCGCGAGAGCCGGCCGAACCTGTTCGCCGGGGCGATGCTGCTCGCCTCCGGCACGATGTACCTGCGGATGCTTGCCCTGGTCGCCATCTTCAGCCGCGCCCTCGCGGCGCGTCTGACCGCCCCGTTCCTCCTCCTCGCGGCCGCGGCGATCCTCGGCGGCTTGATCTGGGTGCGGCGCCCCGATCCGGCGCCGGGGGTGGCCGAGCGCGAATACGAGGCGAAGAACCCCCTTGAGCTGCGTTCGGCGTTCGTGTTCGCCGGCATCTTCGTCGCGCTCCTGATCGTCACCAGGCTGGTCGTGGACGAGTTCGGAGCCCCCGGCGTGTTGACGCTCGCCGCGCTGACGGGGGTCACCGACGTGGCCCCGTTCGTCATGGGGTTGACCCAGACCGCCGGCGTCAGCACGCCGCTGGGCGTCGCCGCGCTGGCGGTGGTCATCGCCACCGCCAGCAACAACCTCATCAAGGGGGTGTACGCGTTCGCCTTCTCCGACCGCCCGACCGGGCTCCGCGGCCTGGCGGCGCTCGCCGGCCTCGCACTTGTGGGTTTGCTGCCGCTGCTGGTGATCTAGCCCCATGCTAGACTCGCGGCCGCAGGTCGGCCCCCTCGCAACGCCTCGAGCCGGACGAGCAGGCGTTCACAGCGGTGCGCCGGTCGTCCGACGGCGCACGTCGACCAAGCCCGGGAAGGCGGGAGGACGAGTCCGAAATGGTGAGCTTTCCGTTGTTCCTCTTCGTCACCATCGTCGTTGTCGCGCTCGTCTTCGACTTCTTCAACGGGTTCCACGACGCCGCCAACTCGATCGCCACGGTCGTGTCCACGCGCGTGCTCTCGCCCGGACTCGCCGTGGTCTGGGCGGCGTTCTTCAACTTCGTCGCGGCGTTCGTCTTCCCGCTCAAGGTCGCGACGACGATCGGCAAGGGCCTGGTGGTCCCCGCGGCCGCCACCGAGTACGTGATCCTCGCCGGCTTGGCCGGCGCCATCGCCTGGGACATCATCACCTGGTACTTCGGGTTGCCGACAAGTTCGTCGCACGCCTTGATCGGCGGCTTCGCCGGCGCCGCGATCGCCAAGGTCGGCTTTGGCGCGATCATCTACAGCGGCTGGACGAAGACGATCGCCTCGATGTTCCTCTCGCCGGTCATCGGGTTGATCATCGGTTTCGCCCTGATGGTCGGGGTGGCGTGGGTCTTCCGCAGCTCGCTCCCCGGCCGCGTGGACAAGCTCTTCCGCAAGCTGCAGCTCGTCTCGGCCGGCCTGTACAGCCTCGGCCACGGCGGCAACGACGCGCAGAAGACGATGGGGATCATCGCGATCCTGGCCTTCACCTACGAGAAGTCGATCGGACACCACCCGACGGATATCCACGTCGCGTTCTGGATGGTCATCGCGTGCCATGCCGCGATGGGTCTCGGCACCCTCTCCGGAGGGTGGCGGATCGTCAAGACGATGGGCTCGAAGATCACCAAGCTCAAGCCGGTCGGCGGCTTCTGCGCCGAGACCTCGGCGGCGCTCACGCTGTTTGCCAACTCCTACATGGGGATCCCGGTCTCGACGACGCACACGATCACCGGCGCGATCATGGGGGTGGGGGCGACGCAGCGGCTGTCGGCGGTGCGCTGGGGAGTCGCCACCAGGATCGTCTGGGCGTGGGTGCTCACGATCCCGTGCTCGGCGCTGATGGCCGCGCTCGTGTTTCACGCGATGGGACTTTTCCTGAAGGTGTAGCCCAGGCCGCGGGCGCGGTGCGGGGGGCTACGAGCTCTTGAGGATGATCGTCTCGATCGAGTTCGCCGCGTCCTCGCAGCGGTCGGTCGCTTCCTCGAGGAACGCGTACAGGTCCTTGAGCTTGACCACCTGGATTGCGTCGGTGGCGTTGGCGAACAGGTCGGCGAGCGCCTCCCGGTGCAGCACGTCGGCCTCGTTCTCGAGGCGGTTGATCTCGACGCAGGCGGTCATCGCCTCGCTGTAGCGCTTGCCGTCGTGGAGGACGACGACGGCCTTGTGCACCTGCTCGGCCGACGCCACGAGCAGGCGCGCGAGCGCTTTGAGGTGGGACGGGATAGTCTCGATCTTATACAGTAGCAGGCGCTGCGCCGCCGCGTCGGTCGCGTCGAGGATGTCGTCGAGGCGGGAGGCGAGCGAGTGGATGTCCTCGCGGTCGAACGGCGTGATGAACGTCGCGTTGAGCTTGGCCAGCGCCTCGTGGGTGAGGCGGTCGCCCTCGTGCTCGACCTCCTTGAGCTTCTCGACCTTGGCCTTCAGGTTCGTCGGGTCGTCGAGGATGTCGCGGAACAGCTGCGCCCCGCGCACGATGTTGGCCGACGCGCTGTCGAACAGCTTGAGGAAGTCCACCTTCTTGGGCAGGAACCAGCGCATCACGACCCCCGGGTGCCGGACGGCACCGGCGGATTATAGACCCTCGGCGGCCGGCACCGGGCCGAGCAAGCGATACCGCGCAACGTTGGTACAATGCGTGCAGCACGGAGGGGATCGGCAGGTGGAGGCGGACGAGGATCCCAGGGTCGTCGAGGCGTTGGCCGAGCTGCAGCTGTACCTCTCCGACGCAATCGCACCGCTGGTCGTGACCGACTCGATCGCGACCGTGCTGACGGTGCCGCCGTCGCGGGTGGCGCAGGAGGTCCTGTCGTGGACCGCGAGCCAGCACCGGCGCCTCGGCGGCAGCGTGCCGATCTCCGACTACCTCTACCACGCCGTCCGCAAGCTGTACGTGATGGGTGAGCTGAACCTCGTGCAGAAGACGGCGATGGTCGCGTACCTCGAGTCGCTGAACGCGTACCTACTCGAGTTCTGTCCCGACGAGGACCGCGAGCTCCTGCGCCAGAACCTCGCCAGCCTCGGCGAGGTGCGGTCCGACCTCGCCGCCCCCGTCCTCGATGTCCAGGGCGTCCATGGCGGCGAGGTGGCCGCTGCGTTGCAGGATCGTTCCGGCGGGGGCAAGGTCACGATCAACACGGAGCGCCGCTTCGCTCAACTCGTCGAGCGTCTGGCGCGGCTCCCACTACCGGCGGCGACGGCCGCGACCGAGGGGCCCGGCGGTGGGCGCGGCGACGTCGCCTCGCAGCTGCTCTCCGTCGCCGCCAGGAACTCCGCGGACGCCGAAGAGTTTCAGCAGTACAAGGAGAGCCTGCGCGGCGCTGGGTTGGGATCGACGATGGAAGAGGTGTTCCGTTCGCTGAGCCGACGCCTGCCCGGGTGGGTGCTGCCCGAGGTTCCGGGAGGGGTGGGCAGGACGGCCGTGCCGACGACCAAGACCGCGCAGGCGATGGAGCGCATGGTCACGCTCGAGCAGGACCCGCACGAGGCGGCGCACCGCTTTCAGGAGTTGGTGCAGGCGGCGATCGAGCAACACAACGAGGGGTTCGTGGCGCGGGCGGTCACGATGCTCGAGCTCGCCGGCGCACTGGTCGCCGAGAAGAAGGTGGACCCCGCGTACGTCCAGTCGTTCCGCGAGCAGGCGCACGAGAAGCTCGACCAGCAGCGACTGCGCGAGCTGGCGGAAGACCCCGGCTCGTACCCGCTTCTGCGCCGCGTGCTCGCGTTCTTCCCGGCCCTGCAGCCGGACGGCCTGCTGCGCGCGCTGCAGACGGAGGAGAAACGCGACCAGCGCCGGCTGCTACTGGAGCTGCTCGAAGTCCACGGCGCCCCGGCGCGCGCCCTGGCCGCCGAGCGCCTGACCACGTCGATCGCCGGCTTCGGCGACCGCGATGCCCACTTCCAGAGGAACCTGCTGCACATCCTGCGCCGCATTCCGCGCCCGGACGAGGTCGTGGCCGACACCGAGCTCCAGACCGCCGTCCAGCTCTCTGCGATCGGCCACCCGGCGCTGCTGGCCAAGGAGGCGATCGCCTACCTCGGCCAGACCAGGGACGAACGGGCGGAGCGGGCCCTGATCAGCCGCGTCGCCGAGTACGAGGCCGCGCTCGTCCGGCCCGCGGCACCCGGGGACGACCGGTCGGACCTGGTCGTGATGCTCGACCGTGCCGTGTTCGCGCTGGCGCGCCTCGGCACGCCCGCTGCGGTCCGAGCCGTGGTCCACCACGGTCTCAAACGCCTGCCGCAACTGGGGAACACCGCGGCACGGCTCACTGCACTCGCCGGCCTCGATCTCTCCGCCGACGCGGAGACCGTCGATCAGCTGGTCGAGGCGATCCGGGGGGAGTTCCCGCACCGCATCTTCGGCTTCACGCTCAAGAAGGACGCGAGCGTATTGCTGGCGCTCATCGAGGCGGTCTCGTCGACGCCAGCGCCGGCGGTCAAGAACGTCCTCGCCGACATCGTGCAGCGCTTCCCCGGCGAGGCGTTCACCCAGGCGGCTGCCAAGGCGCTGGCGGGCACCGAGCTACCCGCTCCGCCGCCGCAGCCGGCGCCGCCGCCGACCACGGGGGCCAGCCTGTCCGGGGACCTCGAGCTGTTCGGGCTGCCCACGCTGTTGCAAAACCTGTCGCAGTCCGGAACCTCGGGAACGCTCACGATCACCGACCCGGTGGGCGAGGAGCTCGCCACGGTCGAGCTGGAGGGCGGGAAGTTCCGCGCCTGCCGGGCGGGTCACCTGCACGACGAAGTGGCGCTGTTCCAGCTGATCGAGCGGCCGACGCCGGCGTCGTTCAGCTTCCTCAGCCGCGTCGAGCCGGCGCCGCCCGCCGACCCCGGGCGCTTGCGCGACCTCGTCCCGCTCTTCTTCGAGGGGACGCGGCGCTACGACGAGTTCCAGCAGGCGGCCGCCCTCGTCCCCGATTACGCCTGCCTGCGCGCCACCGCGACGAGGCCGACGCCGCCTCCGGAGGAGGACGACCGCGCCCTGCTCAAAACGGTCTGGCAGCGGGCGAGCTCGGGTGCGGCGGCGCTCGAGTGCGAGGCGGGGCTGCCGGTCGACTCGTTTCGGGTGCGCCGGATGCTGGCGCACTGGGTCGAGGAAGGCTCGCTCGAGCCGAGGTAGCGCCCGGCGCCGCGTTCAGTCGCGGGCCGCGCCCGCCCGTGCCCAGCGGCCGGCGACATCGGGCCAGTTGACCAGGTGCTGCATCACGGCGTCGACCCACTCGGCCCGCCGGTTCTGGTACTTGAGGTAGTAGGCGTGCTCCCACACGTCGATCACGAACACCGGCACCCACCCGGGCAGCAGCAGGTTCTGGTGCTTCTCGACCTGGAGGATCGTCAGACGCCCGCTGCCGGTCTCGGCGGCCAGCACGCCCCAACCCGAGCCCTCGACCGCGTTGGTGGCGGCCCGCATCTGGGCGTCGAACGCGGTCAGCGAGCCGAAGTCGCGCACCAGCGCATCGGCGAGTTCTCCGGCGGGAGCGCCGCCGCCGTCCGGGGAGAGGTTGGTCCAGAAGACCGAGTGGAGGATGTGCCCGCCGCCGTGGAACGCCACCTCGCGCTCGAAGTGCTTGACGAGGGCGAAGTCGCCGGCGGCCCGCGCCGCCGCGAGCTTGTCGAGGGCGGCGTTGAGCGAGTTGACGTACGCGAGGTGGTGCTTGCCGTGGTGCAGCTCCAGGGTGCGCGCGTCGTAGTGCGGCTCGAGGGCGTCGAGCGGGTAGGGAAGCTGGGGCAGTTCAGCCTTCTTCATCGCGACTCCTTTCGGAGCACCGGCCGTGGCGCGGCGGGCGCTCGGCGTGGCGCTCCTTCTCGGGTTGTACGTACGACGATATGGCGCCCGAGTCCGGGTGTCAACGCCGCCGCGCCCGGGTTCGTGGCGAGTCGTCTCCGGGGCTAGCTCGGCGGGGGCGCAGCCGTCTCGCCCGTCTGCACGGCGAGGAGCGCCTTGAGCGCCGCGTGCCGGTACAAGTCCGAGAGCGTCGGATAGTTGTACGGCGTCTCGGCGATCTGGTAGGCGGTGGCGCCGGCGCGCAGGAACGCCTGGCCGATGTGGATCAGCTCGCTGGCGCCGTGGCCGATCATGTGCGCGCCGACGAGCTGCATGGCGGGCGCCTCGAACAGGAGCTTGAGCATGCCTTCGGTGTCGCCGATGATCTGGCCGCGGGGGTTCATCTCGTAGTTGCCGCGCCCGACGACATAGTGGACGCCCCGGGCCGCGAGCGCCTCCTCGGTCGCGCCGACATAGCTCACCTCGGGGATCGCGTAGATGGCGAACGGCAGCTGCTCGATTCTCTGCGTCAGGCCGGGGATGTTGAACGCGTGGCGCATCGCCTGGCGCCCCTGCTCCATCGAGGTGGAGGCGAGCGCCGGGTAGCCGATCACGTCGCCGACCGCGTAGATGTGCGGCACCGCCGTCTGGTAGTGCTCGTTCACCGTCAACAGGCCGTAGTCGTTGGCGACGAGGCCGAGCACCTCGAGCCCGAGCCCGCGGGTGTTGCCGTCGCGGCCGACGCAGTACAGCAGCACGTCGGATTCGATGGCGCCTGCGCGCCGCAGCGTGCAGCGCACGCGCGGCGGCGTCCCGGCAAGACGCTCGATCGCCGCGTGGCGGTCGTCGTGCACGAGCGTGATCCCGAGCCGGGCGATCTCGCGCTCGAGGATCGCCACGATCTCCCGGTCGAGGTACGGCAGCAGTTGGTCGCGGGTGTCCACGAGCGTCACGGCGATGCCGAGGGCCGCGAAGATGCTGGCGAACTCCACGCCGATCACGCCGGCGCCGAGAACGGTCATCGTCTTCGGCAGGTGCGGCAGGGAAAGGATCGTGTTGCTGTCGAACACCGACTCGCCGTCGAACGGCACCTCGGGGGGGCGGTTGGGGCTCGATCCGGCGGCGATGACGATCACGTCCGCGTTCATCGCCACGATCACACCGCCGTCCGGGCCGCACACCGCGACGGTGTGGGCGTCGACGAAGCGGGCCTGGCCGAGGAACACCTCGATCTGGTAGCGGCCGAGCGACTCGTTGATCAGCTCCAGCTCGTGCTGGACGACCACCCGTTCGCGGTGCATGAAGTCGTGGACCGTGATCTCGCCCGGGATCTCGAAGTGGATCCCCTCGAGACGGTCGCGCGCGATCGCGTGCACGAACACCGCGCTCTCGCGCAGCGTCTTCGACGGGATCGTGCCCCAGTTGACGCGGGTGCCGCCGAGGACGTGCTGGCGCTCGATCACCGCGACCCGCTTGCCGGCCCGCGCGGCCTGGATCGCGGCGCGCTCGCCGCCGGGGCCGCACCCGATCACGATCGCGTCGTAGCGGCGCATCGCTCCCTCCCACCGGGGCGGCCCGGACGCG
>JAKAFI010000131.1 GCA_021818005.1 Acidobacteriota bacterium
GTACGGAGCCGAGGCGAGACAGTTACCTGTGGTAACCTTTTCGGCCGCGACGGCCCTGTCGTCTAACGGTTAGGACACCGGCCCTTCAAGCCGGCAGCACGGGTTCGATTCCCGTCAGGGCCGCCAACCCGCGCCGCCTCCCCTCAGCTCGACCATCGCCCGAGCTCTGTGAAGATGGTCAGAAGGAAGAGGGAAAATGGAAGAGGGAAGACCATGCAGAGGAGCGGAGGCGCAGAGGAGCAGGGGAGCAAAGGCGAAGAACGAGAGGGGATCCGGTCGTGACTCGTCGTTTCTCCTCTGCTCCTCAGCCCCTCTGCTCCTCGGCGTGACGACACGCCCTTGCAGACCCGTGTTCTCCCTTTACCCTCTTCCGTTTGCCCTTTTACCGTCTTTGCCGGCCACGGACCACGATCTCAACGATCCACGATCCACGGTCGTTGCCGGCCACCGGCCACCGGCCACGCCTCTTCCATTCCCGGAGCCCCGCCTCAACGATCTGTCAACGATCTTGTCAAACCCGGCGGAAGCGCCTAGACTCCGCGTTGTGAAACGGTTCACGATTTGGACGTGGACCGGATCGCAGGTTCCGCCCCCCGGAAGGTTTGCAGGATGCGGAGCGGCGCCCCACTTAAGGAGGGATGTCATGTCCAAGAGGCGTATGGTCACGCTTGACGGGAACGAGGCGGCGGCCTCGGTCGCGCACCGCACCAACGAGGTGGTTGCCATCTACCCGATCACGCCCTCGTCCAACATGGGCGAGTGGGCCGACGAGTGGTCGGCGCAGGGCCGGAAGAACATCTGGGGCACCGTGCCGCAGGTGACCGAGATGCAGTCCGAGGGCGGCGCCTCCGGCGCCGTGCACGGGGCGCTGCAGGCCGGGGCGCTGACTACCTCGTTCACCGCCTCGCAGGGGCTGCTCCTGTTCATCCCCAACATGTACAAGATCGCCGGCGAGCTGACCTCGTACTGCATGCACGTCTCGGCGCGCACGATCGCGACGCACGCGCTGTCGATCTTCGGCGACCACTCCGACGTGATGGCGTGCCGGCAAACCGGCTTCGCCCTGCTCTCCTCCGGGTCGGTCCAGGAGGCGCACGACTTCGCCTGCATCGGCCAGGCCGCGACGCTGCGCAGCCGCGTGCCGTTCCTGCACTTCTTCGACGGCTTCCGGACCTCGCACGAGGTGGCGAAGATCGAGGAGCTGACCGACGACGACCTGCACGTGATGGTCCCCGACGACCTCGTCGCCGCCCACCGCCGCCGGGCGCTGACGCCGGACGCGCCGGTGCTGCGCGGCACCGCGCAGAACCCGGACGCGTTCTTCCAGGCGCGCGAGGCGTGCAACCCGTACTACGCCGCCTGCCCGGCGATCGTGCAGGCGGAGATGGACCGCTTCGCCAAGCTCACCGGGCGGTCGTACCGCCTCTTCGACTACGCGGGCCACCCCGAGGCCGAGCGCGTGGTCGTGGTCATGGGCTCCGGCGGCGACACCGCCACCGAGTACGTCGAGTGGGCCGTGGCGCGCGGCGAGAAGGTCGGCGTGCTGCGCGTCCGCCTGTTCCGGCCGTTCTCGATCGCCGACTTCGTCGCGGCGCTGCCGAAGAGCGTGCGGACGATCGCGGTGCTCGACCGCTGCAAGGAGCCGGGCGCGATCGGCGACCCGCTCTACCTCGACGTGATCACCGCGCTGCGCGAGGCGGCCGACGCCGGCGACTCGGCGTTCGTCACGCCGCCGCGCGTGATCGGGGGGCGGTACGGGCTCTCCTCGAAGGAATTCACCCCGGCGATGCTCAAGGCGGTCTACGACGAGGCCGCCGCCGGCAAGCCGAAGACCCACTTCACCGTCGGCATCGTGGACGACGTGACGCACACCTCGCTGGCCGTCGACCCGGAGTTCGACATCGAGCCGGACGACGTCAAGCGCGCGGTGTTCTTCGGCCTCGGCTCCGACGGCACGGTCGGCGCCAACAAGAACTCGATCAAGATCATCGCCGAGGAGACCGACAACTTCGGCCAGGGGTACTTCGTCTACGACTCGAAGAAGGCCGGCGCGGTCACCATCTCGCACCTGCGCTTCGGCCCGCGCCCGATCCGCTCCGCCTACCTGGTGCGCAAGGCCAACTTCGTCGCCTGCCACCAGACCGAGTTCCTCGACAAGTACGACATGCTGGAGTTCGCCGGCCCCGGCGCGACGTTCCTGCTCAACACGCCGTTCGGGCCCGACGAGGTGTGGGACCACCTGCCGCGCGAGGTGCAACAGGCCGCCGTCGAGAAACACCTCAAGCTGTTCGTGATCGACGCCTACAAGGTGGCCAAGGACACCGGCATGGGCGTGCGCATCAACACGATCATGCAAACCTGCTTCTTCGCGATCTCCGGGGTGCTGCCGCGCGACGAGGCGATCGAGCAGATCAAGAAGGCGATCAAGAAGACCTACGGCAAGAAGGGCGACGTCGTCGTGCAGAAGAACTTCGCCGCGGTCGACCACACCCTCGCGCACCTGTTCGAGGTGAAGGTCCCCGGCACGGTCACGGCCACGCGCCCGATGCCGCCGACCGTCTCCGACGCCGCCCCCGACTTCGTCAAGCGCGTCACCGCGGTGATGATGTCGGGCAAGGGCGACCTGCTGCCGGTCTCGGCGTTCCCGGTGGACGGCACCTGGCCGGTGGCGACGACGCAGTGGGAGAAGCGCAACATCGCCCTCGAGATCCCGGTGTGGGACGCGGCGCTGTGCATCCAGTGCAACAAGTGCGCGATGGTGTGCCCGCACGCCGCGATCCGGGCCAAGGTGTACGACCCGGCAAGGCTCGACGGCGCCCCGGCGTCGTTCAAGTCGATCGACTACAAGGCGGCCGACTTCAAGGGCGGGCGGTACACGATCCAGGTCGCCCCCGAGGACTGCACCGGCTGCACGCTGTGCGTCATGGTCTGCCCGGCCAAGGACAAGGCGAACCCGAAGCACAAGGCGCTCGACATGGCGCCGCAGCTGCCGCTGCGCGAGAGCGAGCGCGCCAACTATGCGTTCTTCCTCGATCTGCCCGAGGTGGACCGCACCGCGATCAAGCTCGACGTCAAGGGCGCGCAGTTCATGCAGCCGCTGTTCGAGTACTCCGGCGCCTGCGCCGGTTGCGGCGAGACGCCGTACATCAAGCTCCTCACCCAGCTCTTCGGCGACCGTGCGCTGATCGGCAACGCCACCGGCTGTTCTTCGATCTACGGCGCCAACCTGCCGACCACGCCGTACGCGGTCAACCGCGACGGGCGCGGTCCGGCGTGGAACAACTCGCTGTTCGAGGACAACGCCGAGTTCGGCTTCGGCTACCGCCTGGCGATCGACAAGCACATCGAGCAGGCGCGCGAGCTGCTTGCCGGACTCGCGCCGGTGCTCGGCGACAATCTGGTCAAGGAGCTGCTCGAGGCGAACCAGGGCGACGAGACCGGGATCGCGGCGCAGCGCACGCGCGTCGCCGCGCTCAAGGCCAAGCTCGCCGGCGTCAAGGAGCCGGCCGCGGCGCGCCTCGGTCTGCTCGCCGATTACCTGGTCAAGAAGAGCGTGTGGATCGTCGGCGGCGACGGCTGGGCGTACGACATCGGCTACGGCGGCCTCGATCACGTGCTCGCCCAGGGCCGCGACGTCAACGTCCTGGTCCTCGACACCGAGGTCTACTCCAACACCGGCGGGCAGGCCTCCAAGGCGACGCCGCTCGGCGCCGCCGCCAAGTTCGCCATGGCCGGCAAGAGCATGCCGAAGAAGGATCTCGGCATGCTGGCGATGACCTACGGCCACGTCTACGTGGCTCACGTCGCCTTCGGCGCGAAGGACAACCAGGTGGTGCGGGCGTTCCAGGAAGCGGAGTCGTACCCCGGCCCGTCGCTGATCATCGCCTACTCGCACTGCATCGCGCACGGCTACGACCTCGCCTATGGCCTCGAGCAGCAGAAGCTGGCGGTGGACACCGGCTCGTGGCCGCTGTACCGCTTCGACCCGCGCCGGATCGCCGTCGGCGAGAGCCCGCTCAAGCTCGACTCGGCGGCGCCCAAGATCGACCTCGCGCAGTACGTCCGCAACGAGACGCGATTCCGCATGGTCGAGCAGGCAAACCCCGAGCACTTCAAGCACCTCCTCGCGGCGGCCCAGCGCGAGGTGACGAACCGCTTCGCGGTGTACGAGCAGCTCGCCAAGATCACGATGCCGGTCAAGGCGGCCGCGGACGCGACCGCCGCGGCGAAGGAAGAGTAAGGGGGACAGCATGGACCTCTCGACCACGTACCTCGGCCTCAAGCTCGCCAACCCGCTCGTCGCCGGCGCCTCGCCGATGGTCGACGACCTGGACACGGTCAAGAAGCTCGAGGATGCCGGCTGCGCCGCGATCGTGATGCACTCGCTGTTCGAGGAGCAGATCACGCGCGAGCAGCTCGGCACCGTCATGGACATGGAGTCGCACGCGGAGTCGTTCGCCGAGGCGCTCTCCTACTTCCCCCAGCCGCAGGAGTTCCGCCTCGGGCCGGAGTCCTACCTCGAGCAGGTCCGCCGGATCAAGGCGGCGGTCAAGGTCCCGGTGATCGGCTCGCTCAACGGCACCAGCCCGGCCGGCTGGCTGGACTACGCCCGCCTGATCGAGCAGGCCGGCGCCGACGCCCTCGAGCTCAATATTTATTACCTCGCGACGCAGGCGTGGGAGACGAGCGACGCCGTCGAGCGCCGCGCGCTCGAGGGGCTCAAGACCGTCAAGCAGGGCGTCAAGATCCCAGTCGCGGTGAAGCTGTCGCCGTTCTACTCCTCGCTCGCCCACCTCGCCAAGCAGCTCGACGACGGCGGCGCCGACGGCCTCGTCCTCTTCAACCGCTTCTACCAGCCCGACCTCGACGTCGACGCGCTCGAGGTGGTGCCGAGCCTGAAGCTCTCCGACTCCTCGGAGCTGCTGCTGCGCCTGCGCTGGCTGGCGATCCTCTCCGGGCACGTCGAGGGCTCCCTCGCCTGCTCCGGCGGCGTGCACACGCCGGTCGACGCGATCAAGGCGGTGATGGCCGGCGCGCACGCGGTGCAGGTCGTCTCCGCCCTGCTCCAGCGCGGCCCGGCCCACCTCGCGACGCTGCGGGACGGGATGGCGAGCTGGATGGAGGAGCACGAGTACGAGTCGGTGGCGCAGATGTGCGGCAGCATGAGCCACCAGAGCTGCCCGAACCCGCAGGCGCTCGAGCGCGCCAACTACATGCGCATCCTGCAGGGGTGGAAGCCGTAACGACGAAGACGTGGTCCGTGGACCGTGGTCCGTGGACCGAAGAGACAAGAAAACCACACGAGGGGCGGCCGGGAGGCCGCCCCGATCGTTCAGGCGGGGCCCGAGACTAAGGACGGCCGGGGTTTGGATCCTGGGGCCGACATTGACGGCGCGAGGGCCCCGACGGCGGCGAATTGCCGTTTGCGGCGCCGGATCGCATATTGATCCTTGAAGGGAGGACGCCATGCAGCTGGCACTCTCGACTCAAGAGCGCGCTCTCCTCGAGGCGATCTTGCGCGACGCTCTGGGAAACCTGCGCGAAGAGGTTTACCACGCCGAGGAGCACGGCTTCAAGGACAACCTCAAGGCCGACGAGGCCACCATCCGTTCGCTTCTCACCCGGGTGCACGAGCTGCCCGAAGCCTGATCCCGCGCCGGGCCGCGGGTCACGGAGACAGGGGTCCGGGTACCGGGCTCCGGGAAGACTACCGCGCCTCTCCGCCTCTTCTGACCACGGACAACGGTCCACGGATCACGGTCCACGGTCGTGCCGGTGCCCGGTGCCCGGACCCCGGCGCCCGGTCTTTCAGGGGCGGTCGCCGCGGAGGAGGCGCTCGACCTGGGACGGGAACGAGCTGGAGAAGTCGAGGACCCACCAGCCTCGCCTGCCATAGAAGGGTTTGATGACCTCCTCCGGGGGCGGCTGCAGGTCCATGACCTCATCTCTGTAACTGGAGGTCCGGACGAGACGCGTCCCGGAAGGCGTCTCGATCGCCGGCACGCCCTTGAACCGCAGCGCCGACGCCGGCAGATCCGCACCCCATACAAACGTCTTGACATCGCTCGCCTTCCCCATGGCTGCACGGACGACCGCCAGGATGCCGAGGACGCGCTCGATCCGCCGGCAAGGCTCGCCGTCGAGGTTGTCCCACATCCGCGCGAGCGAGGCGCCGACGTCGTCGTCGGTCGCCCCCTCGGGGAGGAGGTCGCGCTGGCCGTTGACCTCGGCGACGGCCCGCGTCTTCTCAGCGGCGCGTTTGGACTCCTCGCGGATGCGGCGCTTCAGCTCCTCGTCCGCCGCCTTGTCCCGCTTGACCTCGTGGTGGGGGTCGAACATCGGCCGGATCAACTTCTGGAAGAGTTCAGGAAGGTCCGAAGGCTTGCCGACGTGCTCCACCGCGAGGTACTGTCCGCTCTCCAGGTCCTCGACCACGACGGCATTCGAGCCCGTCGGGTTCGAGAGCAGGAAGTCGACCCGAACCACCGTCTCGTCGGGGAAGAGGAACCGGCAACCTTCCTGGGCCACGGTGGCGCCAGGGGCCGCGCCGTCGGCCTGCGAGAGCGCCAGCGCGAGGCGCAACCGACCCTTCCACGTCTCCCGCTCCCAGGTCGAATCGACGCGCCGCAGGACGTCGTCCCGGTATTGCCGCTGGGCGTCCGTCATCAGCGAGGGATCCACGCCCATGGCCGAAACGCACAAGACCCGGGCCGTCACGTCCGAACCGGCGCGCACCTCGCCCGTCTGGTAGACCACCGTAAAATGCAGGGGCTGCGCCGCAGCCAGCAGGAGCAACGTCGCGATCATCGTGGTTCATCGTAGTACAACCGCGCCGCGGGACGCCGCGGCACCTGCCTCAACGGACGCTGAGGCAACGCGAACGCGGCGTCGTGCGGGGAGTCCCGGCGATGGCGGCGCGGTGCCGGTGTGTTAGGCTCCGGCGCGGAGGCAACTTGGAGCAGGTTTCCAGCGTCATCGCCACGGTGCACGAGATCGCCCTCAAGGGCGGCAACCGCGGCTGGTTCGAGCGCACGCTGCTGGCCAACGTCCGCGCCGCGCTGCGCGGCCTGCCGGTCGCGAGCGTGTCGCTGCCCGCGCGGGTGGTGGTGCGGTTCTCCGCGCCGGTGCCGTGGGACGAGGCGTTCTCGCGCCTCTCGCTGGTGTTCGGGCTCAACGGCATCATGCCGGTCGAGCGCGCCGGCGGTACCTACGACCAGCTCGAGGCGTTCACCGGCGAGCGTATCGGCGACCTCGCGGGCAAGAGCTTCGCCGTGCGCTGCAAGCGCTCGGACAAGCGCTTTCCCCTGCACTCGAACGAGGTCAACCGCCGGCTCGGCGGGTTCGTGCAGGAGCGCACCGGGGCGCGGGTCGATCTCGAGCATCCGGACGTCACGCTGCACGTGCTGCTGCAGAGCGACGGCATCTGGGTGTACCGCGACCACTTCCCCGGCCCCGGCGGCCTGCCGGTCGGCAGCTCGGGGCGGGTGCTGGTGCTGCTCTCGGGAGGGATCGACTCGCCCGCCGCGGCCTACCTCGCGATGAAGCGCGGCACCAAGGCGCACTACGTCCACTTCCACTCCGCGCCGTACACCTCCGACGCGTCGGTCGCCAAGGTCGAGCGCCTGGTAAGAGTGCTCGTCCGCCACCAGGGCGCGTGCCGACTCGCGGTCGTGCCGTTCGGCGAGTGCCAACAGGAGATCGTCGCCGCCTGCCCGGAACGCCTCCGGGTCGTGCTCTACCGCCGCATGATGCTGCGCGCCGCCGAACGGATCGCCAGGCGCTGGCGCTGCGAGGCGCTGGTCACCGGCGAGTCGCTCAACCAGGTCGCGTCGCAAACGCTGGAGAACATGGCCGCGATCGACCGCGTCGCCCACCTGCCGGTGCTGCGGCCCCTCGTCGGCCTCGACAAGCAGGAGATCATTGCGATCGCGGAGCGCGCCGCCACGTTCGAGCTGTCGATCCTGCCGCACCAGGACTGCTGCTCGTTCCTGCAGCCGCTGCACCCCGCCACGCGGAGCACGGCCGCCGAGTGCGACGAGGCCGAGGCGGCGATCGACGTCGAGGCGTGGGCCCGCAAGCTCCAGCACGACGCGGCCGTCACCGTCGTGCAGCACCGCTGGGAGCCGGCGGCCGCGCCGCTCGAGGCCTGAGCGGTTACTTGCTCCCCTGCAGCCGCTCCAGGTCGGCGAGCACCTGCGTCGCGTG
>JAKAFI010000132.1 GCA_021818005.1 Acidobacteriota bacterium
GAAGAGTTCTTCTACGACACGTTCGACCCCGCCGGCGTGGTCACGATCGCCTCGGCGCTCGATGCGGCAGGGAAGATCTCGTTGTGGGAGTACCACGTGATCGCGGCGGGCACGCGCGGCACCGAGCTGTTCTACGACGTGCCCAACGTCTCGATCCGGTCCTCGGGTGGGCGACGCGGGGAGGGGCCGAGCCTGCACCTGTTCTCCGTCGGGCCGTGGCGCGCCCCCGGCGCCAACATGAACATCTTCGCCAAGGAGTCGCAGATCGACATCATGGCCGCCGCGGCCGGCCTCGACCCGCTCGAGCTGCGGCTGCGCAACACCAGCGACCCGCGCATGCGCGCCGTGATGCAGGCCGCCGCCAAGGCGTACGGCTGGACGCCGCGGCCGGCGCCGGCCGGCACCGGACGCGGGCGCGGCCTCGCGTGCGGGATCGACGCCGGCTCGTACGTGGCGCTGATGGCCGACGTCGCGGTGGACCGGACGACCGGGGCGATCCGCGTCGAGCGCGTGGTGGCGGCGCAGGAGATGGGCGTGGTCGTGAGCCCGACCGGGGCGCAGATGCAGATGGAGGGGTGCATCACCCAGGGGTTGGGATACACGCTGACCGAGGAGCTGCGTTTTTCCGGCGGCGACATCCTCGACCGCAACTTCGACACCTACCACGTGCCGCGCTTCTCCTGGCTGCCGAAGATCGAGACCGTGCTGGTGGGCAACGACGAGGTCGCGCCGCAGGGCGGCGGCGAGCCGGCGATCGTCCCGATGGGCGGCGTCGTCGCCAACGCGGTGTTCGACGCCACCGGGGTGCGCTTCGACCGCCTGCCGCTGACCGCCGCGCGCGTCCGCGAGGGCCTGGCGAAGGCGAAGGGGAGCTCGCCCGCGTAGCTCGGCGTCGGCGGCCCGGACCAGCCGGGGCACGGCTGTCGGGGTGCGCCGGGAGTCAGTACTCCAGCTTAACGTCGAGCTTTTCGGCGATCTGATGCAGCCAGCGTTCGTGGCGGTCGACCTTGTGGGAGAGCATGACCATCTCCTGGAAGAACGCGTCGGCGCGCTTGGCGTACGCGTCGACCGCTGTCTGTAACTCGCCGAAACCTTGCTCGAGACCGGAAAAGCGTGCATCGACGGAGTCGAAGCGTTTCTCCATGTACTTGAGCAGGTACTCGAGGTCAGGGCTCATGGTCTGGTCATTGTCGTCTGAACCAGCCTGCTTGGCAATCCACCTCCCCCGCGTAGCTCGCCGGACCCGACCCCACCGGCCACGGCCCGGTGACCGGGCGCACCGGCGCGGTCCGCCGGCCGGCCGGGCGCCTTGACAAGGGGTCGTCCCGGGACAAGGTTGGTATCACTCGAACAGTGCGTCGATGGCCCCGCTGTCAGCGGTTGCGGTCCGCCCCCTCGGGCGGCGGGGCATGAGCGGCGCGGCACGGAGTCGGGAGCGGGGATAGGGAGGTGATGGCGGGTCGTGCGGAGTTCTGAGGCGAGGTGGACCGAACCCGAGGGAGGCAACCGATGCGCAAGCAATTGATAGTGATCATCATGGCAGGGTTGACGTTGTTCCTCTGCGCGGTGGCGGCGGGAGCCGGCGCCACGCCGATGATCGGCATCAACGTGGTGCTCAACACGGACGTCACCGATGCGATCCTGGCCGACCTGGGCACGCACGGCACCGTGCGCGACGTGGTGCGCGAGATCCACGCGGTCACGCTGCAGTCCCGGACCAGCGCGCTGCCGGTGATCCGGGCGCTGCCGTACGTCGCGGCCGCCAACCCCGACGCCCAGCGGCGCAACGGGCCCGTGACCCCGGTCTTGGTGACCGACTTCTCCAACGGCCTGAGTTCGTGGGACCTCGACGCGATCAACGTCACCGACTACGGCTTCGACAACCGCCAGGTGGCGTACGACGGCACCGGGGTGTACGTGGCCGTGCTCGACACCGGCCTGGTGGACAACTGGCCGTACTACTTCCCGGCCGACCGCATCGCCGTCGACTACGCCGTGTGCTTCGGCGGCGGCGGCGGCGACAACGGCACCGTCTCGACGCAGCCGAACAAGTGGGAACACGACCAGAACTCGCACGGGACGCACGTGACGAGCACGATCATCGGCTACAACTTCAACGGCGTCCCGGTCAACGGCGTCGCGCCGCTGGCCACGGTCATCCCGGTCAAGGTGCTCAACCAGAACGGCTCCGGCTGGTCGTCGGTGATCGCGCGCGGCATCGTCTACGTCGCCGACCTGAAGGCCGGGGCGCTTGCCGGTCATCCGGTCGTGATCAACATGAGCCTCGGCGGCCCGTCCATGGACGCGATGGAGCAGGCGGCGATCGACTACGCGATCGCCAACGGCGTCATCGTCGTGGCCTCGGCGGGGAACGAGGGAACCGCCGGGATGGGATATCCGGGCGCGTACGCCCCGGTCATCTCGGTGGCGGCCTCGGGGTGGATCGGCGAGTGGGTCGGCGGCGGCTCGTGGTGGTACAAGAACGTCCCCGATCCCACCAACCCGGCCGATTACTACATCACCGCCTTTTCCAGCCGCGCCCTGCCCGGCCAGGACCTCGACGTGGCCGCGCCGGGCTCGTGGATCGTCGGCCCGTACCAGACGGACGGTCAGATCTCGTACTACTTCCTCGGCGGCACCTCGATGGCCAGCCCGCACGTCGCGGGGATCGTGGCGCTGATGGCGCAGAAGGACCCGGCGCTGACGGCGCCCGCCGCCGAGGCGATCCTCGAGGGCTCCGCCGTCCCGCTGCCGCCGGGTTGCCGCACCGTCCTCAACCCGGACGGCACCTCGACGGAGTACTGCTGGGAGTCCGACGCCACCGGCGCCGGCCTTGCCACGGCGAACGCCGCGCTGGCCGCGATGCCCTGACCGCGGCCGATCAGTGACGAAGCACGGACCGGACCGCCCTGGCGCACGACGTCAGGGCGGTCCACCGGCACGCCGGAAGATGGCCACGAGGATGAACCGGGTACAGGGGATGTCCGCGTGGTACGCTACATTGCACCGTCGCAAGCGACCGGAAGCGGTGTAGCGTCGTGGCCGAGACCGAAATAGGATGAAAGCGACCCGCTACTTTGAGGAGCAGGTGCTCCGGAAGCGACCGTACCTCCGAAGGGAGTAGTGTGAGAAGGCGTTGCGCGAGCCTGCGCTGCGAGTCCGTCAGGGCGATGGGCGGGTACGCTACTGGGTTTTCGTCGAGGAATTGGGGAAGTTTCTGCGGGTTGTGACGTTGGATGACGGTGAGACGGTTCATAACGCGTTCCCGGATCGGGATTTTGAAGCGAGGTGAGGAGATGAAGTTCCATTACTACAAAGATACGGACTCGCTCTACATCGACCTCGCGGAGCGCCCCGCCGCCGATTCGCGCGAGGTGGTCCCCGGTGTCGTGCTCGACCTCGACGCCGATGGCCATCTCGTGGGGATCGATATCGATCACGCCAGCACGATCGTCACTCTGAGCCGACTCGAGGCCGACTCCCTGCCGCTGGCATCGATCGCGGTCGGCCAGCGCTAGCCATCCGCCCGGAGCCTTGTCGGCTCAGCTCGGTGCCTGGCATCCGACTCCGGTTGGTGTGTCACACAAATCCTCCGTCCGTCATCGAGGCATGCGGCGGCGCGCGGCCACTAGCGCGCCTACATGCTCCGTCTGTACTGCCCGCCGACCTCGTAGAGGGCGTGGGTGATCTGGCCGAGGGAGCACGAGCAGACCGCCTGCAGCAGCTCGGCGAAGACGTTGCCGCCGGCGCGGGCGGTCGCCTGCAGGGACGCAAGCGCCTCCGCGCTCGGCACCTGCCACGGAGGCAAGGCGCCGGCCGCGGCGTCGGGGAGGTGCTGCGAGTGGGACGGGATTGCTTCGTCGGCACGGACTGCGGCCGCGCCTCCTCGCAATGACGACATCTCCGCCCCTGACCCCTGACCCCTGACCCCTGACCGCTGGACGGGCGGGGGAACGGACCCCGAGCCCCGAGCCCCGAGCCCCGAATGCCGCGACTGGAAGTCGCGGACATGCGCGAGGCGCGCGTCCTTCTCCTCCTTGGTGGCGCGGGTCAGCGCCGACGCCTCGAGGACGTTGGCGTCGCGGCTCGGGTCGAGGAAGGTGTTGACGCCGACGAGCGGGTACTCGCCGGAGTGCTTCAGGCGCTCGTAGTGGAGCGACTCCTCCTGGATCTTGGAGCGCTGGTAACCGGTCTCCATGGCGCCAAGCACGCCGCCGCGCTCGGCCAGGTGCTCGAACTCCTCGAGCACGCGGCGCTCCACCTCGTCGGTGAGCCACTCGAGGAACGCCGAGCCCTGCCACGGGTTCTCGTTGGCGAGCAGGCCGAACTCCTTGGCGTTGATCATCTGGATCGCCAGGGCGCGGCGCACCGACTCCTCGGTCGGGGTCGTGATCGCCTCGTCGTAGGCGTTGGTGTGCAGCGAGTTGCAGTTGTCGGCCATGGCCAGCAGCGCCTGCAGCGTGGTGCGGATGTCGTTGAACGCGATCTCCTGCGCGTGCAGCGAGCGCCCCGAGGTCTGGATGTGGTACTTGAGCTTCTGGCTGCGCTCGTTGGCGCCGTAGCGCTCGCGCATCGCGGCCGCCCAGATGCGGCGGGCGACGCGGCCGATCACCGCGTACTCGGGGTCCATCCCGTTGGAGAAGAAGAACGAGAGGTTGGGTGCGAACTCGTCGATCTTCATGCCGCGGGCGAGGTAGACCTCGACGTAGGTGAAGCCGTTGGCGAGGGTGAAGGCGAGCTGGCTGATCGGGTTGGCGCCGGCCTCGGCGATGTGGTAGCCGGAGATCGACACCGAGTAGAAGTTGCGCACACCGTGGGCGCCGAACCACTGCTGGATGTCGCCCATCATGCGCAGCGCGAACTCGGTGGAGAAGATGCAGGTGTTCTGCGCCTGGTCCTCCTTGAGGATGTCGGCCTGCACGGTGCCGCGCACCTGCGCGACGGCGCACGCGAGCGCCGCCTCCCACTCGCCGGGCGCGAGCAGCGGGGCGATGTCGTCCCAACGCTTCCCGTCCACCTCCGGCTGTAGCGCGTCCTCGGGCCGGCCGGCCAGGCGTCCGTCCGCGAGCAGGCGGCGCTTGGCCTCCTGGCGGCCGGCGACGTTGAAGAACATCGCCAGGATCATCGGCGCCGGCCCGTTGATCGTCATCGAGACGCTGGTCGACGGTGCGCACAGGTCGAAGCCGGCGTAGAGGCGCTCCATGTCCTCGACGGTGCAGATCGAGACCCCCGACTCGCCGACCTTGCCGTAGATGTCGGGCCGCTCGGCCGGGTCCTCGCCGTACAGCGTCACCGAGTCGAACGCGGTCGAGAGCCGCGCGAACGACTGCCCGCGCGAGACGTAGTGGAAGCGGGCGTTGGTGCGCTCCGGCCCGCCCTCGCCGGCGAACATGCGGGTGGGCAGCTCCTCGGTGCGCTTGAACGGGAACACGCCGGCGGTGTAGGGGTAGGCGCCGGGGACGTTCTCGAGCGCGAGGAAGCGGACGATGTCGCCCCAGTCCTCGAGCTGCGGCAGCGCGACCTTGGGGACGTGGGTGCCGGCGAGCGACACGGCGGTGAGCGGGACGGTGATCTCGCGGCCGCGCACCGTGTAGCTGAAGGTGTCGCCGGCGTACTCGGTGCGCAGCCGGGGCCAGGTGGCGAGCCGCTCGCGGGTGTCGGGATCGAGGTCGGCGGCGACCTTGCGGATCTCCGCATCCAGCTCGGCGAGCGCCCCGGTCCCGGGCGCCGTCCCCGCAACCACCTCTTCGAACATCTTCCACAGCGCCCCGTGGGCGTCCGTCTCTCCGAGCCCCGAGCCCCGAGCACCGAGCCCCGGTCCCAAGACCACGGCTCGCGCCCCGACGAGCTGGTAGAGCGTGCGCGCCACGCGCGCCTGCTCCTCGGCGCGGGCGCGCGCCGTGCGGCAGGCGCCGGCGATCTCGCGCAGGTAGCCGGTGCGCTCGCCGGGGATGAGCGGGTGACGCTCGGGCGGCCCCGCCGGCTCGGCGTGCGTGGCGTCGAGGTGCCAGCCGTCGCCGAAGCCGCGCTCGAGGTGGGAGACCAGCGCCAGGTAGAGGGCGTTGACGCCGCGGTCGTGGAACTGGTGCGCGCAGGTGGGGAAGACCGGCAGCCCCTCGTCCGGCATCGTGAACTCGTTGCGGTTGCGGCGCAGCTGCTTGCGCACGTCGCGCAGCGCGTCGAGCGCCCCCGGCCGGTCGAACTTGTTGATCGCGACGAGATCGGCGAAGTCGAGCATGTCGATCTTCTCGAGCTGCATCGAGGCGCCGTACTCGGGCGTCATGACGTACACGGAAAGGTCGGCGAGGTCGGCGATCTCGCTGTCCGCCTGACCGGCGCCCGCCGACTCGACGAGGACGAGGCCGAACCCCGCGGCGACGCAGACGTCGATCGCGGCGCGGGTCGCCGCCGACAGGGTGTGGTGCGCCTGCCGCGTCGCCAGCGAGCGCATGTAGACGCGCTCCGAGCCGAGCGAGTTCATGCGGATGCGGTCCCCGAGCAGAGCGCCGCCGGTGCGCCGCTTCGTCGGGTCCACCGCCAGGACCGCGATCGTGAGGGCCGGGTAGTCCGCCAGGAACCGCCGCACGAGCTCGTCGGTCAGCGAGGACTTCCCCGCGCCGCCGGTGCCCGTGATCCCCACTACCGGGGCTCGGGGTTCGGGGTTCGGGGTTCGAAGAGGCGCCGAAGCTTCGGCTCCCTCCTCAACCTGGGAAATCTCCCGTGCGATGGAGCCGAAGTCGGGTCGGTCGCTGCCGGTCGAACCCTCGGAGGCTCTGTCGTTTCGGGCCCCGAGCCCCGAGCCCCGAGCCCCGCCGCCTTCCGCACACGCCTCGATCATGAGGTCGATCATGCCGTCGAGGCCGAGGGCGCGGCCGTCGTCGGGGGAGAAAATCCTGGTGACGCCGTACGCCTGCAGCGCGGCGATCTCCTCGGGGACGATGACGCCGCCGCCGCCGCCGAACACCTTGATGTGGCCGGCGCCGCGCCGCCGCAGCAGGTCGAGCATGTAGGTGAAGAACTCCATGTGCCCGCCCTGGTACGAGGAGACCGCGATCCCCTGCGCGTCCTCCTGGATCGCGGCGTCCACGATCTCGGCCACCGAGCGGTTGTGCCCGAGGTGGATGACCTCGGCGCCGTGCGCCTGCAGCAGGCGGCGGATGATGTTGATGGCGGCGTCGTGGCCGTCGAACAGCGCGGCCGCGGTCACGAACCGGACCTTGTGCGGCGTGGTCGTCTCAGGCATCGGCACCTTCCCCGCGCGGCATTCTAGCGCGCGGCGCGGAAGAGCCCACGGGCCGGCCGGGGGCGGCGCGGCGCGGCGGCGGGGGCCTTCCGGCGCCGCACCGGCGTCCGTACAATGTGCGGCTGGATGGAAGCCTACCAACCGTCCGGCCCGAACGTGACGCAGACCAGCCCGGGCAGCGGCGGCGCGGGCGAACCCGGGTTCACCCCCCCCGCGCGCTGGAAGCTCGGCCGCTGGCTGGGCTCAGGCGGGCAGGCCGAGGTCTGGCTCGCCCGCGACCTGGAGCTGGACGAGTGGGTCGCGGTCAAGGTGTTCCACTCCGACCTCGCGCCGACGACGCGCGAGAGGCTGCGCCGCGAGGTGCGGCTCGGGCGCACCCTCCACCACCCCAACCTGGTGCGGCTGTTCGAACTGATCGAGGCGGACGGGCGGCTCGCCGTGGTGATGGAGTGGGTGCCGGGCGGGAGCGTGGGGGCGCGGTTGGACGGGGGTCCTCTCCCGGTCGACGAGGTGGTGCGGATCGCGGACGAGACGCTGGCGGCGCTCGAGTACCTGCACGCCCACGGGGTCGTGCACCGCGACGTGAAGCCGTCGAACCTGCTGCTCGACGAGGCCGGCCGAGTCCGCCTCGCCGACCTCGGCCTGGCGCGGCCGCTCGAGGACGCGAGCGACCTGACCAGGACCAACACGACGGTCGGGACGCCGGCGTTCATGAGCCCGGAACAGATCCGCGGCGAGACGCCGCAGCCGGCGACGGACCTGTACGGACTCGGGATCACGCTGTTCCAGCTCCTGACCGGCGGGTTGCCGTTTGCGGGGAAGTCGCAGTTCGAGGTGGCGACGCAGCACCTGGCGGTGCCGGTTCGCGACCCCCGCGGGCTGCGGCCGGAGTGCCCGCGCTGGCTGGCACGCTTCGTCATGCGACTGGTCGAGAAGCGCCCCGAGGATCGCTGGCTCGAT
>JAKAFI010000133.1 GCA_021818005.1 Acidobacteriota bacterium
AGGACGAGGTCGCGGCCGCGCTCGCCGCGATGCTGCGTCAGGTCGAGGGCGTCGCGGACGAGGCGCCCGCCGAGGCGGAGCCGGCGGCGGCGATCGACTACGACACCCACCTGCCGCTCGAGGATCTGCCGGGGATCACCGACAAGATGCGCGAGCGCCTGCTCGAGCACGGGTTCTCGCACGCCGGCGCACTCGCCGCCGCGGACCCCGAGAAGCTCATGGAGATTCCGGGAATCGGGCCTCACTCCGCTGCCAAGTTGATCGCAGCGGCGAAGACGGCGCTCGCGGCGCAAAGCCCCGCGGGTGCCGAGGAGTAGAGCATGCCGCAGGTCTTTCGCGTCGGCGATCTGGCCCAGCAGATGGGGGTCTCGGTCGAGGAACTGATCTTCAAGCTGCGCTCCATCGGCGTGGACGTCACCACCGCGGAGAACACGCTGGATCTGTCCACCGTCCGCGACATCATCACCGGGCAGACGCTCGTGCGCCGCCCGCGCGAGGTGATCGTCCGGCAAGCCGCCACCAGCGCGGAGGAGCAGCGCAAGGCACCCACCGTGGCCGCCGAGCGGCCGAAGCGGCGGCGGGTCGGCCGGCGTGGCGTCGGCCTCGACGAGGAGCTTCCCGACGAGGTTCCCAACCTCGCCGCGATGGCGGTCCCCGCCTCGGCGAAGCCGGCCGTCAGGGCCCCGGACGAGACCGAGGGTGTGGCGCTCGATGAACCCGAGGCCGAGGCCGAGCCGGCACCGGCGCTCGAAGCCGTGCCGGTCGAGGCCGAGGCGGCCGCCGAGGTGGCGGTCGAACCCCCGGTCCAGGTCGCGCCCCCCCCCGAGGAGGCGCCCGCCAAGCCGACCCGCGCCCGCGGCTCCAAGGCCGCGAAAGCGGCCAAGGCCGAGGCGCCGGCCGAGCCGGCCGCTCCCGAGGCCCCGGCGAAGGCCCCCGCGCCCGCACCGGTGGAGGAGGCTGCGCCCGTCGCCGCCACACCCGCGGCGGCGCCCAAGGCGAAGACGGCGGTCCGCGAGACCGCGAGGCCCGCGAAGAAGGGCACCAAGGCGCCGCTCGAGTCGCAGCTTCGCGAGCTGTCCGACGACGAGGTGCGCCAGCGCATCCTCGCCGCCAAGCAGGCCGCGGCGGCGAAGCCGGCCGAGAAGGCGGCCGCCCCCGGCCGCGGCAAGTCGACGCGCAAGGCGAAGGCCGCCGCCGATGCGGACGAGATCCGCGACCTGCTCGCCAAGTTCGAGGAGTCGAAGGTCCGCGCCGCGGCGGAGGGCACGCCCGCGCCGCGGCCGGCGGCTCCCGGCGGCGGCCGCGGCCGGCCGACGATGCACCGGCCCCGGCGCGAGCGCAGCGAGGCCCCGACCGAGGCGCGCATCGTCACGGTGTCGTTCCGCGACGGCCTCAAGCCCGAGGGGCCCGTCTACCTCTCCGAGGCGGTCACGGTCCGCGAGCTGGCCGAGAAGCTCAACGTCCTGGTCAAGGACTTGATGGCGTACCTCATCTTCAAGAAGATCCTGGTGACCGCCAACCAAGCGCTGCCGCAGGAACTCGCCGAGAAGATCTGCGAGGACCTCGGGATCGAGGCGATGGTCGTGAGCTTCGAGGAGGAGATCGACCTGCAGCAGGAGGAGGCGGCCGACTCCCTCGGCAAGCCCGAGCCGCGCCCGCCCGTCGTGACCGTGATGGGTCACGTCGACCACGGCAAGACCTCGCTCCTCGACGCGATCCGCTCGACGCGGGTGGCGGCCGGCGAGGCCGGCGGCATCACGCAGCACATCGGCGCCTCGCGCGTCATCCACAAGGACAAGCCGATCGTGTTCATCGACACGCCCGGCCACGCCGCGTTCACGCAGATGCGCGCCCGCGGCGCCAAGGTCACCGACATCGTGGTGTTGGTGGTCGCGGCCGACGACGGCGTGATGCCGCAGACGGTCGAGGCGATCAACCACGCCCGCGCCGCGCACGTCCCCCTGATCGTGGCGATCAACAAGATCGACAAGCCGAACGCCAACCCCGAGCGCGTCAAGCAGGAGCTGGCGCAGCAAGGCGTGCTGCTCGAGGGGTGGGGCGGCGAGACCCCGGTGGCGCAGGTCTCGGCCACCAAGGGCCAGGGGATCGACGAGCTGCTCGAGGTCATCCTCCTCGTCGCCGAGATGGCGGACGTCAAGGCGGTGCGCGAGGGGATGGCGCGCGGCACCGTACTCGAGGCGCGCAAGGAGCGCGGCCGCGGCGTCGTGGCCACCGTGCTCGTGCAGCAGGGCACGCTGTCGCAGGGCGACTGCTTCTTCGCCGGCTCGACGTACGGCCGGGTGCGCGCGATGCTCGACACCAACCGCAAGCCGGTGCGCGCCGCGAAGCCGTCCGACGCCGTGGAGATCATGGGCCTGGAGGACATCCCGGAGGCCGGCGACACGTTCCAGGTGGTCGAGGACGAGTCCCGCGCCCGCGAGGTGGCCGGGCACCGGCAGGCCAAGCAGCGCGAGGAGCAGCTGGCGGGCAACCGCAAGGTCACGCTCGAGGGCCTGATGGACAAGATCAAGAGCGACGAGGTCAAGGCGCTCAACATTGTCCTCAAGGCCGACGTGCAGGGTTCGGTCGAGGTGCTGCGCGACACGCTCGCGAAGCTTTCCACCGCGGAGGTCGCGATCAACGTGATCCACGCGTCCGCCGGCGCGATCACCGCCAACGACATCCTGCTCGCCTCGGCGTCGCAGGCGATCGTCATCGGCTTCAACGTCCGCCCCGAGCGCTCGGCGAAGGAGCTGGCGGAGCGCGAGAAGGTGGACGTCCGCCTCTACTCGATCATCTACAACCTCACCGACGAGCTGCAGAAGGCGATGGTCGGGCTGCTCAAGCCGACGTACAAGGAAGAAGAGCTCGGCCGCGCCGAGGTGCGTGAGGTGTTCAAGGTGTCGAAGGTGGGCACGATCGCCGGCTGCATGGTGACGGACGGCCTGATCCTGCGCACCGCGAAGGCGCGCCTGCTGCGCGACAACGTCGTGATCTGGGAGGGTAACCTGGCGTCGCTCAAACGCTTCAAGGACGACGCGTCCGAGGTCAAGAACGGGTTCGAGTGCGGCATCGGGCTCGAGAAGTACCACGACATCAAGCAGGGCGACGTCATCGAGGCTTACCGCACCGTGGAAGTGGCACGAGAGGCGTGATGGGGCACCGGGGTCCGGAGTCCGGGGTCCGGGGTCCGATGGGGGCTCGCGGATGAGCGGGAAGCCGCCCCTGTTCGTGGCCGTGGCGCAGGTCGAGCTGCACCTGCCCGGGGCGCGGTCGCTCAAGGACAAGCGGCAGGACGTGCGCTCGCTCGTGGAGAGGATGCGCCACCGGCTCGCCGTCCTCGTGGTCGAGAGCGACCATCAGGAGCTGCACCAGCGGGCGGCGCTCGCCGTGAGCGCGCTCGCCACCGACGCCGGGGCCGCGCGCGGCACCGTCGCCCGCGCCCTCGACATCGTGCACGAGAGCTTCCCCGGGGTCGTGCTCGACGAGCGGCTCGAGGTGGTTCAGGTCGGCCGGGAGGTGAACGGTGCGTGACGGACTGGTGCGCCGCGAGCGGCTGACGCACGCGTTGCGTGAGGTGCTCTCGGAGCTGCTGCTGAAGGAGGTCAAGGACCCCCGCCTGGCCGGGGTGGTGATCTCCGCGGTCGAGCTCTCGGGGGACCTGAAGCTGGCGCGCGCTTTCTTCTCCGTGTTCGGCGACGACGAGCGCGTGCGCCAGGCGGCCGACGGGCTCGCGCAGGCGCGCGGCTTCCTCCGCCACGAGAGCGCGAAGCGGCTGCGGATGCACACCCCCCCGGACCTCGAGTTCAAGCGCGACCTGGGGTTCGAGCGCGCCGATCGCATCGCGCGGGTGCTCGACGAGATACACGGGGCTCGGGGCTCGGGGCTCGGGGCCCGGGAAGACACCGACGACGCTGGGACCGAGGGTGGGAACGGCGATGAGTGAGGCGACGCGCGACACCGGCGCGGCGCTCGCGCGCTTGCGGCGCGCCTCGCGCGTCCTCCTGACCTCGCACGCCGCGCCGGACGGCGACGCGCTCGGCTCCGAGCTGGGGCTCGCCGAGGTGGCGCGAGCGCTCGGGATCGCCGCGACGATCGTCAACCGCGACCCGCACCCGGCGCCGCTGGGGTTCCTCCCCGGCCTCGAGACGATCCGGGTCCAGGCCGAGCTTCCGGCCGGGTTCGAGCGCGAGTTCGACCTCGCGGTCCTGCTCGAGTGCCCGGGCCTCGACCGGCCGGGCCTCGCCGGCCTCGAGCGGCTCCCACTGCTCAACATCGACCACCACCTCGAGAACGCCCGCTACGCCGAGGTCAACGTCGTGGACGAGGACGCCCCGGCGGTGGGCGAGATGGTGCTGGCGATCGCCGAAGCGGCTGGCGTCGCGGTGACGGAGAGCATGGCCACCAACCTGTACGCGGCGCTCGTCACCGACACCGGCGACTTCCGCTACTCGAACGCGACCCCGCGCGCGTTCGCGGCCGCCGCACGGCTGGTGACGGCGGGAGCGCGGCCGGCCGAGATCGCCGAGGCGTTGTGGGAGCACAACCCGGAGCGGGTCGTGCGCCTCACCGCCGAGGTGCTGGGAACGCTCGAGTTGCTGGCCGGCGGCCGGCTGGCAGTGATCTCGTGCGACCGGGCGATGCTGGAGCGCGCCGGCGCCCGGCCGGAGGACACGGAGAACCTGATCAACATCCCGCGCGGCATCGACGGGGTGCGCGTCGCCGTCTTCTTCAAGGCGCTCAAGGACGGGGCGGTGCGCGTCTCGCTGCGCTCGCGCGGCGACGTGGACGTCCAGGGCGTCGCGAAGGCGTTCGGCGGCGGCGGCCACCGCAACGCCGCCGGGTGCACGATCCCCGGCACCGTCGCCGAGGCGAGGCCGCGGCTGCTGGCGGCCGCGCTCGCCGTCGTGGAGCGCTCATGAACCCTTCCCGCAACGGCTTCCTCCTCGTCGATAAGCCGGCCGGGCCGACCTCGCACGACGTCGTGCAGGCGGCGCGCCGGGCGCTCAAGGAACGCCGGATCGGCCACACCGGCACCCTCGACCCGGCGGCGACTGGGCTGCTGCTGCTGTGCATCGGCAAGGCCACCCGCCTGCAGCAGTACCTGCTCGCCTGGGAGAAGACGTACTGCGGCGAGATCCGCCTCGGCTGGGGCACGACGACGTACGACGCGGAGGGCGAACCGCTCGCCGCCGCCAGGCCGGTCCCCGAGCTGACCGCGGCGGTGATCGCGTCGCTCGTCGAGCGCTTCTCCGGCGAGATCGAGCAACTGCCGCCCCCCTACTCGGCCAAGAAGTCCGGCGGGCGCAAGTTCTACGAGCTGGCGCGCGCCGGCGAGGAGGTCCCGCTGCAGCCCAAGCGGGTGACGGTGCAGAGCATGGCGCTGACGGCGGCGGGCCCGGACCGCATCGGCTTCGAGGTGACGTGCTCCTCGGGCACCTACCTGCGCTCGCTCGCCCACGACATCGGCGAGGCGCTCGGCTGTGGCGGCCACCTGGCCTCGCTGCGCCGCGTCCGCATCGGCCCCTGGCGCGTCGCGGACGCGGTCAGCGCCGAGACGCTCGCCAACCGGCCGCAGGAGGTCCCGGCGGGGGCGTTCGTGTCGCTCGCCTCGGCGATCCTGCCTTTCCCCGAGGTGAGGCTCAACCCGACGGCGATCGACCACTTCGTGCACGGCCAGGAGGTCGCGGTGCGCGAGGTGGACGGTGCGTACGTGGCGGGGGCGCCGGTGGCGGTGCGCGACCGCTCCGGCGAGCTGGTGGGGGTGGGCGTGGCGCTCGCCTTCCTGGCGCGAGCGAGGACCGTCAACGTGGCGCCGCGCATGGTCCTGGCCGAGGTTGAGGCCCCCGCGGGGACGTGATATAGTGATCAGCCTCCTCGCCACTGGAGGCTCGACGTGGAGATGTGGAGCGGACGATGACCGAACGCGAATTCGTTACGAGTAAAGAGCAGATCATCTCGGACTTCCGCCGTCACGAGCACGACAGCGGCTCGCCCGAAGTGCAAGTTGCTCTCATCACCAAGCGCATCGAGTACCTCACCGAGCACTTCAAGGCCCACGCCAAGGATCACCACTCGCGCCGCGGCCTTCTGATGCTGGTGGGACAGAGGCGGCGCCTGCTGGAGTACCTCCGGCGCAAGGACCTCAGCCGGTACCGGTCGCTCATCGAGCGGCTCGGCCTCCGCCGCTAGGGTCCGCTCGCCGCACACCCAAAGGAGCATCATGGTCGTCACAGAGAGACACGAAATCGAAGGCAGAGCACTGGAATTCGAAGTCGGGAAGGTCGCCAAGCAGGCCGACGGGGCCTGCTTGGTGCGTTTCGGCGAGACGCTCGTGCTGGTCACGGCGTGCTTCCGCAAGGACACGCGCGAGGGCGTGGACTTCCTCCCCCTCACCGTGGACTACCGCGAGAACACGTACGCCGGCGGCCGCATCCCCGGCGGCTGGTTCAAGCGCGAGGGACGCCCGACCGAGAAGGAGATCCTCACCTCCCGGCTGATCGACCGGCCGTTCCGGCCGCTCTTCCCCAAGGGGTACACCCACGAGACGCAGATCATCGGGTTCGTGCTCTCCGCGGACGGCGCCAACGATCCGGACGTGCTGGCGATCAACGGCGCCTCGGCGGCCCTTATGATCTCGGGGTGCCCGTTCAACACCCCGGTGGGCGCGGTCCGCGTGGGCCTGGTCGACGGGCGGTTCGTGGTCAACCCGACGCACCAGCAGCGGGCCGAGGCGGCGCTCGAGATCGTGGTCGCCGGCACCGAGGACGCCGTCGTGATGGTCGAGGCCGGCGCCCGCGGCGTGACCGAGGCGCAGGTCCTCGACGCGATCGACCTCGCGCACCGCGAGATCAAGAGCATCATCGCGGCGCAGTTGCGCCTGCGGGCGCAGGTCGGCAAGCCGAAGCCGGCGTGGACGGCGCCCGGCGCCCCCTGGAGCGAGGAGTTCGCGGCCGGGATCCGGCAGCGGTTCGCCGGCCCGCTCGACGCGGCGCTGCGCGTCCGCGGCAAGTTCGAGCAGGGCGACGCGGTCGACAAGGTCGAGGCGGACGCCATCGCCTCGCTCTCGGACGACGAGCGGGCGGAGAAGACCCCCTGGGTCAAGGCGATCGTCCACGACATGGTGAAGGAGCAGTTCCGCGACGCCGTCCTCGCCAAGGGCGAGCGGCTCGACGGCCGCGCGTTCGACGAGGTGCGCAAGGTGACCTGCGAGGTCGGGATCCTGCCCCGGACGCACGGCTCCGCCCTGTTCACGCGCGGCGAGACCCAGGCGCTGGTGACGTGCACGCTCGGGACCTCCGACGACGTCCAGGTGATCGAGGCGCTCGAGGGCGAGAGCCAGCAGCGCTTCCTGCTGCACTACAACTTCCCGCCGTTCTCGGTCGGCGAGGTCAAGTTCATGCGCGGCCCCGGCCGGCGCGAGATCGGCCACGGCAACCTGGCCCGCCGCGCGCTCACGCCGATCATGCCGGAGAAGAACTCCTTCCCGTACACGCTGCGCGTCGTCTCCGACATCCTCGAGTCGAACGGCTCGTCGTCGATGGCCACCGTGTGCGGCGGCACGCTCGCGCTCATGGACGCCGGCGTGCCGATCGCGGCACCGGTCGCCGGCGTGGCGATGGGCCTCGTCTCGGACGGCACCCGCCACGCGGTCCTCACCGACATCGCCGGGCAGGAGGACCACTACGGCGACATGGACTTCAAGGTCGCCGGCACGCGCGAGGGGATCAACGCGCTGCAGATGGACATCAAGATCGGCGGCCTGCCGCGCGAGGTGATGGAGCGCGCCCTCGAGCAGGCCCGCCGCGGCCGCCTGCACCTCCTCGACATCATGGAGGCGACGATCGCCCAGCCGCGCGCCGACATCTCCAGCTACGCGCCGCGCATCATCTCGATCACGATCAACCCCGACAACATCCGCGACGTCATCGGACCCGGCGGCAAGACGATCCGGGCGATCCAGGACGAGACCGGCGCCCGCATCAACATCGAGGACGACGGCCGCGTCGAGATCGCCACCGCCGACGAGGCGGCCGCCAGCCGCGCCGTGCAGATCATCGAGGGGCTCACCCGGCAGCCGCAGGTCGGCGAGATCTTCGAGGGCACGGTCAAGCGCATCGAGCCGTACGGCGCGTTCGTCGAGATCCTGCCCAACCGCGACG
>JAKAFI010000134.1 GCA_021818005.1 Acidobacteriota bacterium
CGCGCGGTTGCGCCGGCGGCTCGGCCACGACAGCTCCTACGGTCCCGGTCGCGGGGGCGGCGACGGCCGGCGCGGCGGCTGCTGGTTCAGCCGGCCGCGTCACGGCCGCGGCCTCGACGCGGGGCAGTGGGGCCGTACGTGCGGGCCCGCGGTCGAGCAGCCACCAGGCGCCAGCGCCGCCGGCGGCGGCCGCCGCGACGACCGCGGCGAGCATCGGCCAGCCGCGTCGCCGGCGGCCCTCGCCGAGCACCACCGTCGTGCGGTAGACGACGCCGTGCCGGTGCGCCCCGGGGTCGGGGGAGCCGGCCCGCGCCTTGCGCAGCGCCTCGCTGACCAGGCTCATCGCTCGTCCCCGTCGAGGTCGCGCACGGCGCGCCGCACCTGCCACCAGCCGAGACGGTCTCTCCCCTCGACGTAGCCGGCGAGCAGCGTCTTGTCGCAGATTGCGTTGATCAGGCGCGGCACGCCGCGCGAGCGGCGGTGGACGGCGCGCACCGCGGCCGGCGTGAACGTCGGCCGCCCGTTGGCGCCGGCGACCGCGAGGCGGTGCAGGATGTACGCCTCGGTCTCCTCCGGGTCGATCGGCCCGAGGTGGTAGCGCACCGTGATGCGCTGGCGGAGCTGCCGCAGCTCGGGCCGCTCGAGGCGCTCGCGCAGCTCGGGCTGGCCGAGGAGCACGATCTGCAGCAGCTTGCGGTCGTCGGTCTCGAGGTTGGAGAGGAGGCGCACCTCCTCGAGCATCGCGTCGGAGAGGTCCTGCGCCTCATCCACGAAGAGCACCACGTCCTGGCCCGCCTGCAGCCGCGCCAGGAGGAACTCGTTGAGCCGGCGCGTCAGGCGCAGGCGGTCGTTGCCGCTGTCGTCGAGGCCGAGCTCGTGCAGGATGGCGCGCAGGAGCTGGATCCCGCTCAGCACCGGGTTGAAGATCAGCGCGGTCGCGTAGCCCGGGCCGAGCTCCTCGAGGATGGCGCGGCACAGCGTGCTCTTCCCCGCGCCGACCTCGCCGGTGATCTGGATGAACCCCTTTCGCTGCGTGATCCCGTACAGCATGTGCTCGAACGCCTCGCGGTGCCGGCGCGAGAAGAAGAGGTAGCGCGGATCCGGCGTGATCGAGAACGGCGGGGCCGCGAGGCCGTAGAACTGTTCGTACATCGTGTCGTCGCCACCCGCGGGAGTCTACGTTCCCGGGCGGCGTTTCATTGTACGCGCCGGCGCCGCGCGCGGACCGCGCCGGCTCGTTAGCCCACCAGGATGAGGCTGCAGCAGGTCACGGCCCCCTCGGCCTTGGCGAGCTCCGAGACGTCGACCGTGGCGAGCGCGACCCCCGCGCCCGCGAGCGCGGCCGCGGTCGCGGGGAACGCCTCCGGGTAGACCACCGCGTTGCCGAGCAGCAGCGCGTTGGCGGCGAACGGCTCGCCGGGGTCGACGGGGATCGGCGTGAACCCGGGGAACGCCGCCGCATCCACCCAGGCGGGGTTGACGAGGACGGCGTCCGGCGCCACCTGGGTGACGGCCGACTTGAGGTGGAGGCAGCCGTGAACCGGCACCGCCTCGACGGTGTAGCCGTACGGCGCGAGCGCGGCGCGCAGCTGGGCGATCCCGGCGCCGTTGGTCCGCCCCGAGACGCCGACGAACAGTCGGCGCCCGAGGCGGAGGACGTCGCCGCCGTCGAGCGTCGCGGGCGCCTCGATGGCGGTGAGCGGCCGGTACGCGGCGAGCGCGGTCGCCACCGAGGCGGTCTCCGCACGCCGCGACGCCGCGCCGGGCCGGGTGATCACCGCCACCTCGTCGACGACGACCGCCGTGTCCTCGAGGAACACCGCGTCGGGCAGCTCCGGTTCCTCCGATAGGCTGACCACCGCGCAGCCCAGCGCGGCGAGGGTGCGCTCGTACGCCTCGTGCTGCGCGGCCGCGCGCTCGACGTCGATCGGGGCGCGCGCGAGGTGGGTGAGCTCGCAGCGAACGATGGCGGGGCTGACCTTGCGGGTGATGGCGACCGGCACCGGCGCTACGCCTCCCGTCCGGCGAGGACCGAGTCCTCGGGATCGATGATCCGGTAGGCGGCGAGCTTGACGCGGTCGCTGAGGAGGAACCACGCGATCGCGTACCCCCACACGAACAGCGCCCACCGCCAGCCGAGCGGCGCCATGAAGATCCCGTACACCGCGATCACCGTCGCGAGGAGCTGCGTGCCGAGCACCGCGAGCCAGAGGATCTTCGCCGGGCGGATCGACCAGAACGGGCCGCGCGTGCGCGTGAGGAACACCGTGAGGTGCCCGGCGACGGAGAGCATCAGGTACATCATCGTCTGCAGCTGCCCGCGGTCGAAGCCGAGCACGCGGTCGCCGAGGAAGAACAGGCCGAACGCCGCGACCGGCCCGAGGACGCCGAGGACGGTGGCGATGCCGAGCACCATGCGCATGTTCCACGCCTCGGGCTTGTTCTCGTAGTGGACGTTGTCGTACGCGATCGAGAGGATCGCCCCGTCGTTGAGGAGCGCCAGCATCACGATCATCACCGCGGTCAGCGGGTAGAAGTTGAAGAGCACGATCGCCAGCGTCATGAAGAGCATCACGCGCAGCGTCTCGGCGATGCGGTAGATCGCGTAGCTGTTCATCCGCTGGAAGATCTTGCGGCTCTCCTTGATGGCGTCGACGATCACCGACAGTCCGGGGGTCAGGAGCACCATCGAAGCGGCCGCCCGCGCCGCGTCGGTCGCTCCCGAGACGGCGATGCCGCAGTCGGCCTTCTTCAACGCTGGCGCGTCGTTGACCCCGTCGCCGGTCATGGCGACGATGTGGCCGCGCTGCTGCAGCACATCGACGATGTGGAACTTGTGCTCGGGAAACACCTGCGCGAAGCCGTCGGCGTTCTCGATCGACTCCGCGAGCTGCGCGCCCTCGTGGTGCTTTGTGTCGCCGAAGGCGCTCGCGTCGAGGATGTTGGCGCCGAGGCCGAGCTTGCCGGCGGTCTCCCGCGCGATCGCCACCTGGTCGCCGGTGACCATCTTCACCAGGATCCCCATCTGGCGGGCGGTTGCGATCGTCGCCGCGGCCTCCTCCCGTGGTGGGTCGAAGAGCGGCAACACGCCGAGGAAGCGCCACGGGCCCTCGCCTTCCGCCCGCGCCACGCCGAGCGAGCGGAAGCCGCGGGCCGCGAACCCCTCGACAGCCTGCTCGACCTCGGCGCCGACCTGCGCCGCGTCGGCGGCGAGCGCGAGGATCACCTGCGGCGCGCCCTTTGTCACCCGGAACCTGCGGCCGTCCTCCTCGATCGTAGCCTCGGTTCGTTTGTGCACCGGGTCGAACGGCTGGAAGCGCAGCACGCGGCACCTGTCCACCGCGCGCCGGTCGGCGAGCGCCCCGAGCACGGCCATGTCGATCGGATCGTTGCCCTCGCTGCGCGAGGCCAGCGCCGCGCTAGTCGTGAGCAGCTCGACGGAGACGCCGCGCACCGAAAACGGCTCGCCGAGCGTCAGTTTGTTCTGGGTGAGGGTGCCGGTCTTGTCGGAGCAGAGCACGTCCGCGCCCGCCAGCTCCTCGATGGCCGCCAGGCGGGTCACGATCGCCTCCTTCCTGGCGAGCACGCGGGCGCCGACGGCCATCGTTACCGAGAGCACGGTCGGCATCGCCACCGGGATCGCCGCGACCGTGAGCACGAGCGCGAACTGCAACGTCATCACCATGCGGTCGCCGCGGAAGAGGGCGACGGCGAGGATGATGACGACAAGCGCGACCGCAAGCACGATGAGGTAGTCGCCGATCTTGAGGACGGCGCGCTGGAAGTGGCTGACGGTGTGAGCCTCCTGCACGAGCTGGGCGGTCTTGCCGAAGTAAGTGTTCGGTCCCGTGCCGTACACCACCGCGTCGATCTCGCCCTGACGGACGATCGAGCCCGAGTACACCGCCTCGCCCGGCTTGCGCGTCGCCGGGAGCGACTCGCCGGTGAGCGCCGACTGGTCGAGCGAGATCGGGTCGCCGTCGAGGAGACGCGCGTCGGCGGGTACGATGTCGCCGAGGCGCAGGTGGATCACGTCGCCGGGCACGAGCTCGCGCCCCGGCACCGTCGTCCAGGCGCCGTCGCGGCGGACGCGTGCCTGCAGGGCGAGCTTCTGCTTCAGCGCGGCGATCGCGTTCCCCGCCTGAAACTCCTCCCAGAAGCCCACGACCGCGTTGGCGATCAGCAGGACGAGGATGATGAAAAAGTCGGGCCAGTGCCGCACCAGCGCCGAAAGGACGGCGGCGGCCTCGATCATCCAGGGGATCGGGCCCCACAGGTAGGTCAACGCCTGCAGCAAGGGGTTGACCTTCTTCTCGGCGATCTCGTTGTACCCGTACTTGGCGACCCGCCGCTGCGCCTCCTCGCCGCTCAACCCCTCGGGGGTGGTCGCAAGCGCGTCGAACAATTCGGCCATCGGTCGGTTGGCCAGGGTGTTTTCGGTCACGAGGCGCCTCCTTGGTGTCACGGCGCGGCCGCCGCGGTCGGGCGCCGTCCGCGCCGGGGTCAGGAGCTCGGGTACGCGGCGGGGGCAGGCTCGCTCGTGCAGCGCGCCCGGCAGGCGCCGGCGATGAGCTCGGCCAGCTTGGGGATCGGGTACCGCGATGTGTTGACCACGAGGTCGTAATAGAGCGGGTCCGCGATATCGCACCCGAACGCGTGCGAGACGAGGTGTGCTCGCGCCCGATCGGCATCTTTGATCTCCGCGAGCGCCCCATCCCGGTCTTTGCCGGTGCGGGTGCGCACGCGGGCGATGCGGTCCTCGCTCGCCGCCACCACACGCACGGAAAGGCCGCACTCGTGCGGCAGGAAGAAACCGGCGCCGCGCCCGAGCAGGACCACCTCCCCGTGCACCGCGAGGAGCTGCACGACGCGCCGCAGCTCGTGCGTGTAGGTGTCGCGCGTGATCACGACGTGCGGCATGAGGTCGCCGAGCACGTCGGTGACCCAACCCGCGGCGTCGTGCTCGAGGAGGTTGAACATCGAGGGGTTGACGTGGAGGTGCGCCGCGACGAGGTCGATGATCTCGCGGTCGAGCACCGGCCAGCCGAGCGCCGCCCCGACGCGGGCGGCGAGTTCGCCGCCGCCCGAGCCGTGCTCGCGCGCCACGGTGACGTACGGGCCGATGTGGCGCTCGGGTCCGCGGCCCGGCTGCTGGGAGGCGAGCGCCGCTTCGATGCGCTCCCGCGTCCGTTCCCAGCGGATGTTGCGCGCGGCCAGCCTGGCGACGATCGCTTCCACGGACGGACTGAGGGACATGAACTCGACCTCCCCGGAGTGTGCTCCACGGCCAGTGTCGCCGAGCCCGCCGGTCGCGTCAACCCTCGGTTTGACACCCTCGGTTTGACAGCCTCGGTTTGACACCCGCGGCCGACACCCCAGTCGGCGCCCTCGGTCGGCGCGACGGAGTACGATGTAGCCGGTCGCAACGAGGTGGGTTGGCGGGCGGGCTGCGCGGGGGGAGTCCGCCCATTGGGAGCGGACCCCGCCGGGCGAGGAGGGAGACCGTGCTCAAGGGGATCGAGCTCGCTGCCGTGTACTCGTTCATGGCGCTGTTGCCGATCGTCAACCCCGTCGGCACGGCGCCGATCTTCCTCGCGATGATCGCCGGCGCCAGCCCGCAGCAGCACCGCCAGCTCGCGTGGCGGGTGTCGCTCTACGCCTTCGTCCTCCTCGTCGCCTCGACGCTCCTCGGCGGCGTGATCATCCGCTTCTTCGGGATCCAGATCGCGCACGTGGAGATCGCGGGCGGCCTCATCGTCTTTCACACGGCCTGGCAGATGCTCAACGAGACGCGAGGGTCGGAGGCGAGCACCGAGGCGGGGGAGGGCAAGGGGCTGGAGGAGATGGCGTTCTTCCCGCTGACGCTGCCGATTACAGCGGGGCCCGGGTGTATCGCGGTGGCGATCGCCGTCGGCAGCCGCGCCGCGCACCCGCCGCTGCGAGCCGTGCCGGAGCACTACCTGGGCACGCTCGCCGGCGTCCTCGGCGTCGCGCTCGCGGTCTGGCTCTGCTTCAGGTTCGCCACCACCGTCTTCGACAAGTTGGGGCGGACCGGCACGACCGTGGTCACCAAGCTGTCTGCGTTCGTCCTGCTCGCGATCGGCGTCGAGATCTTCTGGTCGGGGCTGGCGCAGCTCATCAAGGCGCTGTAGAAGGGTAGGAAAGGCAGAGGCCTCCGGAGAGACCGTGGGCCGTGAGTGGCGGGTTCGTGACTGCGGGGCAGCAGAGGAGCAGAGGAGCAGAGGAGCAGAGGAGCAGAGGAGGGAGCCTCCTCCTGGTTGCGGCCCATACGCTGCCGAGGTTCCATGCTGCTGCTCGCTGACCCCTGACCCCTGACCCCTGATCCCTGTCTTTCCGGAGCCCGGTGCCCAGCCTGCACTTTCAGCTTCGGGATCGGCGCTCGCGGTACTGCGCCGGGGTGAGGCCGACCGCCGCCTTGAACTGGCGCGTCAGCGCGCTCTGGTCGCAGTAGCCGCACTCGAGCGCGACCGCGCCGATCGCGGCCGAGCCCTCGCGCAGCATCTCGCGGGCGGCGTCGATCCGCGTCTTGATGACGAGCTGCGCCGGGGTCAGCCCGAACAGCGCGCGGACTCGCCGCGCGAAGCGGTACTCGGACAGGCGCGCGAGCGCGGCGAGCTCGGCGACGCGCAACGGCCGGTCGACGTGCTCGCGGATGTGGCGCAGCGCCGCGGCGAGGTCCTCCATCGCGCTCCCGGCGGCGGGGGCGTGGACGTCGCGCGAGGTGCCGGCGAGACCGACGACCCGCCCCCCCGCGTCCCGGACCGGCAGCTTGCAGGTGACGCACCAGCCCTCGGCGTGGTCGGGGTAGAGGTGGAGCTCGAGCAGGTCGGCGATCTCGCGGCCGCTGCGGACGACGGCGAGGTCCTGCGCCAGGTAGCGCTCGCCGAGCGGGGCCGGGAAGACGTCGCGGGCGGTGCGGCCGAGCAGCTCGGCCTTCTCGCGCAGGCCGAGACGGCGGAGGAGGGTGCGGTTGGCCTCGACGTAGGCGCCCTCGCGGTCCTTGACGAAGAACACCACGTCGGGGAGGCGGTCGAACAGCTCGACCGCGGTCAGAGCGCCCGCCAACGCGCGTTCGATCTCGGCCAGGCCCGACATCGTCTCTCCCCGGGGACGGGCGGTGCGAAACGGCGAGCGCCCCCTGCCTAATCGTACAAGACAATCCGGTGACAGTGACGTAGCTTGATCGTGGGATGGCGGCGATGGGAGCGCACGCGAGCGGCGATGGAACGGCCGGGACGGTGTTCAACGTCCAGCGCGCCTCGTTCCACGACGGGCCGGGGATCCGGACGACGGTGTTCCTCAAGGGCTGCCCGCTGCGCTGCCCGTGGTGCCACAACCCCGAGGGGATCGCGTTCGCCCCCGAGGTGCTGATCACCCAGGCGCGCTGCCTCGGCTGCGGCGGCTGCGCCGCGGCGTGCGAACGGCCGGGGGGGCCGCTGCCGGCGGGGGCGGCGATCGGGTCAGACGGCTGCACCGGGTGCTTGAGGTGCGCCGCGGCGTGCCCGGCGCGCGCGCGGGAGATCGCCGGCCGGCGCTGGAGCGCCGCGGAGGTCATGACCGAGGTGGTGCGCGACCGCATGGCGTACGAGGAGTCGGGCGGCGGGGTGACGTTCTCCGGCGGCGAGCCGCTGGCGCAGCCCGCGTTCCTGCTCGCCTGCCTCGAGGCGTGCCGCGGAGCCGGGCTGCACACGGCGGTGGACACCTGCGGCGTCGCGCCGCGCGAGGTTGTGCTCGCGGCCGCCGGGCGCGCCGACCTGCTGCTCTGGGACGTCAAGACGCTCGACGCCGAGCGCCACCTCGCGCTCACCGGCGCGGCGCTCGCGCCGATCCTCGCCAACCTCGCGGCGGCCGCCCGCTGCGGGACGGAGATCTGGCTGCGCGTGCCGGTGGTCCCCGGGATGACCGACGACGAGGAGGGCCTGGCCGCGATCGCGCGCCTCGCCGCCGCGACGCCGAACGTGCGCCGGGTGAGCCTGCTGCCATACCACCGCACCGCGGCCGGGAAGCGGGCGCGGCTCGGGCGCGAGGACGCGCTCGCCGGGACGGCGGAGCCGTCTCGCCGGCGGATGGAGGAACTGGCCGCGCGGCTCGCGCCCGCCGGGATCGCGACCACGATCGGAGGATGAGGCGATGAACG
>JAKAFI010000135.1 GCA_021818005.1 Acidobacteriota bacterium
GGTTGCGCTCCGTGAGCCCTCCGCCCCGCGTCTGACATGCGGCGGCGCAGGGGAGCAGAGGCGCAGCGTAGCGACGAGCGCAACGACGCAGACGGCCCACTCTTGGCGGCGCCGCTACACGCCGTAACCCCTTCGCCCTGCCATTCACGTACTGTCCTTGACGGACCACGGACCACGGACCACGGACCACGGACCACGGACCACGGACCACGGTCTTGCCGGCAGCGCGGCTACACGCCCTGACTCTGTTTTGCCCTACCGCTGAAGCTCTGTCGTTCCCGGACCCCGAGTCCCGGGCCCCGAGCCCCGGTCTCACGCTTTGCGCAGGACGAGGACGCGCTCGATCCCCGCGTGGTCGAGGCCACGGTGCACCTCGACAAAGCCGGCGGCGGTCACCGCAGCCTGCAAGCCGGCGCGCTGGCGCGGCCCCATCTCGAGCAAAGCGTGGCCGCCGGGGGCGAGCAGCCGCGGCAGGTCGGCCATGAACGTCCGCAGCAGGGCCGCGCCATCCTCCCCACCGGCGAGGGCGACGTGCGGCTCGTGGGCGCGGATCTCGACGGCGAGGCCGGGGATCTCGGCGTCCGGGACGTAGGGGAGGTTTGCGACCACGAGGTCGAACGTCCCGCGCACGTGCGCTGCCAGGTTTCCGGCTGCGAACCGCACCTCGGCGCCCAGCGCCGAGGCGTTGCGCCGCGCCACCGCGACGGCCTCGGGCGACACGTCGGTCGCGACGGCGGTCGCGCCGGGAAGCTCGAGCGCGAGCGTGACCGCGAGGCAGCCGGAGCCGGTGCCCACGTCGAGGATCCGTGGCCGGCCCGGTGGCGGCAACGTCAGGGCGCACTCCACGATCAACTCGGTCTCGGGGCGAGGGATCAGCACGGCGGGGGTCACGGCGAAGATGCGGCCCCAGAACGGGCACGTGCCGACGATGTAGTGCGCCGGCTCGCCGGCCGCCCGCCGCGCCAGCCACGAGCGGAAGAGCGCGGCCGTTGCCTCGGCGACCGGCTCGTCGGGGTGGGCGAGGAGCCACGCCTCGGGGCACCCGAGCGCCCGGGCGAGCAACCAGCGCGCCTCGCGGCGCGCGTTGGGGAGGCCGGGGCCGACCGGCAGGGCGGCCGCGCCCTCGGCGGACAGCTCGGCGACGGTCATCGTCCGGCCTCGCGCGCAGCCCGGCCGACGGCGATGCGAGCGCCGACCGTGGCGGCGACAACTCCGGCGCCGACCGCCAGCGGCGCCGAGGCGCCGCCGGCGTGCAGCGCGAGCGTCCCTACGACGGCGAGCGCGGCACCGAGCCAGGCAGCCTTCGTCAGGCCGTTCGGCTCCGGCGCGGGCCGGAACCGCCTCGCGTTCGCGGCGAGCGCGGCGCTCCAGAACACGCCGCCCCACCAGCCGAGCCCGAACCCGACCGCCCCCTGCACGAACAGCCTTTCCGCGGGGCTGTCGCCCGCCGCCAGGCGGAGCGGAGGCATGGCGAACGCAACGAGCGTGCCGGCGACGGCCCACACCAGCGCCGCGCCGAGCGCGAACCGTACCTCGGCGAACAGTCGGGGACGGCGGATGTGACGGCGCCAAGGCCCGGCGTCCCGAGCCTGGGCGGCGGGTTGCGACGGCCGCGCCGGTGGGCCGCCGCTGTCGACGCGCTCGCTCATCCGCCGGAAGCCAGTTCCCGCTCGAGACGCTCGGCCTGCAGCTGGGCGATGAGCGGATCGAGGAGTAGGTCGAGGTGGCCGTCGAGGATCTCGGCGAGGCGGTGGCTGGTGAGGCCGACGCGGTGGTCGGTCACGCGCGACTGCGGGAAGTTGTAGGTGCGGATCTTCTCCGAGCGGTCGCCGCTGCCGACCATCGAGCGGCGCTCGGCCGCGAGCTGCGCCTGCTGCTCCTGCTGCGCGATCTCGTACAGGCGGGCCTTGAGGATGCGCATCGCCTTGAGGCGATTCTGCTGCTGGCTGCGCTCGTCCTGGCATTGGACGACGATGTTGGTGGGCAAGTGCGTGATGCGGATCGCCGAGTACGTCGTGTTGACAGACTGGCCGCCCGGGCCCGAGGAGCAGAACGTGTCGATGCGCAGGTCCTTGAGCTCGACCTCGACCTCGACCTCCTCGGCCTCGGGGAGCACGGCGACGGTGGCCGCCGAGGTGTGGATCCGGCCCGACGCCTCGGTGGCGGGCACGCGCTGAACGCGGTGCACCCCCGACTCGTACTTGAGCCGCGAGTACGCGCCGGCGCCCTCGACGATCGCCACCGCCTCGCGGATCCCCCCCATCCCGGCCTCGGAGAGGTCGGTGACCGTGATTCGCCAGCGCCGGCCCTCGGCGTAGCGGGAGTACATGCGCAGCAGCTCGGAGGCGAACAACGCCGCCTCCTCGCCGCCGGTGCCGGCGCGCACCTCGAGGATCACGTTGCGCGCGTCGTTCGGATCGGGCGGGAGCAGCAGGAGCTTGAGCGCGCGCTCGCGCCCGGCCAGCTCCTCGGCGAGGCGGCGGACCTCGTCCTCGGCCATCGCCTTCATCTCGGGGTCGCTCTCGGCGGCGAGGATCTCCCGCGCCCCGCGCTCTTCGTCGACCAGCTTGCGGTACGCCTGGTACGCCTCCACCACCGGATCGATCTCGGCGAGCTTCTTGGTCACCTCGAGCAGGCGCTTGCGGTCACCGATGACGTCGGGGCTCGCCTGCTCGTCGCGCAGCTCCTGCCAGCGGCGCGTCACTTCCTCGAGGCGCTGCATCATCCCGTCCACGTTGCAACTCTACCTTTCGCAAGAGGTTCCGGCAAGGTGCGAAGAGCGTCCCAAAAAAGACTCCAGCCGGGGGACGCCCCCCGGCCGGTTCGGGTCGCAAGACTGGTACGGCGGGTCAGGCCTTCTCGACCTTGTCGTAGCGGCGGTGGAACCGCTCCACCATGCCGGCCGAGTCGATCAGCTTCTGCTTGCCGGTGAACAGCGGGTGGCAGTTGGAGCAGATTTCCAGCCGGATATCCTTCTTCGTCGAGCGCGTCTTGAAGACGTTGCCGCAGGCGCACCGAACCTCGACCTCCTGGTACACCGGGTGGATCCCTTCCTTCATATCGGACCTCCGCGCCCCGACCGACGACAACAGGGCAGAAAACTATACACCGGGGCGGCCGGCCGCACAAGGGGCGCCGCGGGGTGTTCTCCGGGCGCCGGCCGGTCGCCGGACGCGGGCTGTGACAGACTGGAGCCGTGACGCGAGTCGGGGAGCCCGGACCGGTGGAGGCGCTCGGCTCGTCGCCGCTCTTCGCGGGGCTCGCCCGTGAGGCGCTGGCGGCGGTGCTGACGGCGGCACACGAGCGCACGGTCGAGGACGGCGAGACGGCGTTTCGCGAGGGCGAGCCCGCGGACTCGTTCTGCGTCGTCGCGGCGGGCCGCCTCAAGCTCACCCAGGTCGGCCCCGAGGGGCATGAGGTGATCCTGCGCTTCGTCGGACCGGGGGAGGCGGCCGCCGCGCTCGCGGCGTTCGACGGGACGACGTACCCCGCGACCGCGGCGGCCGTCGGCGCCACGCAGGTCCTCGTCTGGTCGCGAGCCGAGCTGCAGGCGCTGCTGGGCCGTCACCCCGTCCTGGCGCTTAACCTCCTGCGGCTGCTCTCCGAGCGGCTGCGCGAGGTGCAGGAGCGGTTCCGCGAGCTCGCCACCGAGCGCGTCGCCCGGCGCATCGCCCGCGCCCTCGTCCGCCTCGTGCGCCAGGCCGGGCGCAAGGTCGAGGAGGGGGTGCTGATCGACATGCCGCTGTCGCGGCAGACCCTCGCCGAGATGACGGGAGCGACGCTGTTCACGGTGAGCCGCACCCTCTCCGAGTGGGAAGCGCAGGGGATCATCCGCAGCGGGCGCGAACGGGTCGTGATCGCGCGCCCGCACGCGCTGGTCGCGATCGCCGAGGACCTCCCGCCCGCAGGCGAAGTGAAGAGTTCAAAGTGAAGAGTGAAGAGTTGAAGTAGAGGGGGAAAGGGAAGAGGTAAAAGGGGAAAGGGAAGACGGGAACACCGCGGCATGCACCTGTCGTGCGCTCCCTTTGCCTCCGACCCTCTTCCCTTTGACCGCCTCGCTAACTCTTCACTTCCACGACCCACGGCCTCTACTGACCACGGACCACTGACCACGGTCCACTGCCTCTTTGCGCTGGCGCAACGACGCCGCCCGGCGGGGACCGTACCGTCGCAGCTGGAGAGTCGGAGATGGTCGAGCCCAGCCCGCTGCTCACGGTCGCCGAGGCGCTGCAACGCTGGCCGCAACTGGCGCAGCTGTTCCTCGAGCGGCGGCTCGCCTGCCCGGGCTGCGCGATGGCCCCGTTCGACACCGTGCGCGAGGTCGCTTCGGCGTACGGGATCGACGTCGCCGGCCTGCTCGAGGAGATGAACCGCGCGGCCGTAAGCGGCCCGCGGCGGGCGCGGCGCGATGGAAAGGAGACGGAGATGACACCGACGGAGACGTTGAAGCACGAGCATCAAATCATCCAGTTGGTCCTCAACGGGGCGGAGCTGGAGGCCGCCGCGATCCGGGGCGGCGCCCCGGTCAACGCCGAGGCGGTCGAGCGGATGGTGGACTTCTTCCGCACCTTCGTCGACCGCTGCCACCACGGCAAGGAGGAGAAGCACCTCTTCCCGGCGCTGGTCGCGAAGGGGTTCTCCCCCGACGCGGGCCCCGTCGCGGTGATGCTGCACGAGCACGAGCAGGGGCGCGCCGCGGTGCGGGCGATCGCCGCCGCGCTGCCGGGGGCGAAGACTGGCGACGCCGGTCAGGCGGCGGCGCTGGCGGACGCGCTCGCCGCCTACGTCGAGCTGTTGCGCGGCCACATCTTCAAGGAGAACAACGTGCTCTTCCCGATGGCCGAGCAGGTGTTGCCCGAGCCGGAGCAGAGCGGGCTCGCCGAGCGGTTCGAGGAAGTCGAGAACGAGGAGATCGGCCCCGGCGTGCACGAGCGCTACCACGCGCTGGCGCACGAGCTGGCGGGGGTCTAACGGCGCCCGTGGCGCCGGCGCGCCGCCGGGGCGAAAACCGGCGCGCGCGCAGGAGCGTGCCGCCGCGCCGGAGCGGGCGGCGGGGAGGGGAGGAGGAACGGTGATGTCTTCGCGCGCAAGGAGCGGGAGCGGCACGCGCCGCGTCTGGATCGCCCTCGGGGTGGTCGTGTTCGGGTCGTTGGCGGTGCTCGGCTACTTCGGCCACGAGATCTACCTGCAGGCGCCGCCGGTGCCGAACCGGGTGGTCACGACGGACGGCCGGGTGCTGTGGACGAACGCCGACATCAAGGACGGCCAGAACGTCTGGCAGTCGATCGGTGGGCAGGAGGTCGGCACGGTGTGGGGGCACGGCGCCTACGTCGCGCCGGACTGGTCGGCGGACTGGCTGCACCGGGAAGCGGTCTTCATCCTCGACCGCTGGGCCGAGGCGGCGCACGGCACCGCGTACGCCGCGCTCGACCCCGAGACCAAGGCGGCGCTGCGGGAACGGCTGGCGGTCGAGCTGCGGCGCAACACGTACGACCCGGCCAGCGGCGACCTGGTCGTGTCCCCCGACCGGGCGGCGGCGATCGCGGCGGTGTCGGCGCACTACGCGGCGCTCTTCGGCGACGCGCCCGCGCTCGCCAAGGAGCGGGACGCGTACGCGATGCCGCCCGACACCATCAAGACGGCGAAGCGCCAGAACGAGCTCAACGCCTTCTTCTTCTGGGCCGCCTGGGCGTGCACGACGGACCGGCCCGGCCAGACGGTGACGTACACCAACAACTGGCCGCCCGAACGCCTGGTCGGCAACCGCCCGGCGCCGTCGCTGATCATCTGGACCGGGGTGAGCGTGATCGCGTTGCTCGCCGGGATCGGGGCGCTGTCGTGGCGGATGGCGGTCGAACGCCGCAAGGGCACCGGCGAGGAGCCGGCGCCGGAGTCGGACCCGCTGCTGGAGATCGAGCCGACGCCGTCGATGCGCGCCACGCTCAAGTACTTCTGGACCGCGGCCGCGCTCCTGCTCGTGCAGGTGCTGCTCGGCGCCGTGACCGCGCACTACGCGGTCGAGGGGACCGGCTTCTACGGCATCCCGCTCGCCCGCTGGCTGCCGTACGCGGTGACGCGGACGTGGCACCTGCAGCTCGGGATCTTTTGGATTGCGACCACCTGGCTCGCCACCGGGCTGTTCGTGGCGCCCGCGGTGTCCGGCCACGAGCCGAAGGGGCAGCGGGCGCTCGTCAACGTCCTTTGGGTGTGCCTGCTCGTGATCGTGGTCGGCTCGATGGCCGGCCAGTGGCTTGGGGTCCGGCAGCGGCTCGGCCTGGTCACCAACTTCTGGTTCGGCCACCAGGGGTACGAGTACGTCGACCTCGGCCGCTTCTGGCAACTGTTCCTCTTCGCCGGTCTCCTGATCTGGCTCGCGCTGATGGGCCGGGCGATGGCGCCGGCGCTGGCGAAGCCGGGGAGGAACCGCCAGCTGCTCGGCCTCTTCTTCGTCTCGACGGCGGCGATCGCGCTGTTCTATGGCGCCGGCCTGATGTGGGGCCGCCAGACCAACCTGGCGATCGCCGAGTACTGGCGCTGGTGGGTCGTCCACCTCTGGGTCGAGGGGTTCTTCGAGGTGTTCGCCACCGTCGTGATCGCCTTCCTGTTCACCCGCATGGGACTGCTGCGCGTCGAGACGGCCACGGTGGCCGTGCTCTTCTCGACGACGGTGTTCCTCAGCGGCGGCATCATCGGGACGTTCCACCACCTCTACTTCTCCGGCACGCCGACCGCGATCCTCGCGCTCGGCGCCAGCTTCAGCGCGCTCGAGGTGGTGCCGCTCGTGCTGATCGGGTTCGAGGGGTACGGCAACTTCGCGCTGGCGAAGGCGCGGCCGTGGGTGACGGCGTACAAGTGGCCGATCTACTTCTTCGTCGCGGTGGCGTTCTGGAACCTGGTCGGGGCCGGCCTGTTCGGCTTCCTCATCAACCCGCCGATCGCGCTCTACTACATGCAGGGGCTCAACACCACGCCGCTGCACGGGCACGCGGCGCTGTTCGGGGTTTACGGTATGCTCGGGATCGGTCTCATGCTCTTCTGCATGCGCCTGCTGACCGCGCGCCGGACGTGGCGGACGAAGGCGCTCGCGGTCGCGTTCTGGGGGGTGAACATCGGCCTGGCGCTGATGTGCCTGCTCAGCCTGCTCCCCGTCGGCCTGATGCAGACCTGGGCCAGCGTCTCGCACGGAATGTGGTACGCGCGCTCGGCGGAGTTCAGCCAGACGTCGGCGATGAATACGTTTCGCTGGCTGCGCGTGGTCGGCGACACGGTGTTCTCGGTCGGTGTGCTGGCGCTGGCGTGGTTCATCGCCGGCCTGGCGACCGGCTGGTCGCTCGAGAAGCGCGCCGGCGCACGGCCGGGCCCGGCGCCGATCGCCCCGGCGCGTTGACGGCCGTCCTCACCTCCGGCCCCACCGCCGCGCGGGGCCGGAGGTGACCGGGGTCGCACGCGGCGCGGCGGGACGGCCACGTACAATGCCTGCAGATGATCCTCGCGATCGCCATGCTCGCCGCGGTGGCCGTCGCGGTGCCGGAGGTGCCGGCCGGGACCCCGATCGTGGCGATCGAAGTCGTCCGCGACGACATCTTCGACACCTCCAACCCGGCGACGTCGGCGTGGCCGTACCGCTGGGCCAACCACCTCCACGTGCTCACGCGCGAGCGCTACATCCGCTCGCTCCTCCTGTTCAAGGTGGGCGACCCCCTCGATCCGGCGATCCTGGCCGAGAGCGAGCGCCTGCTGCGCGCCACCGGCTTTCTGAGCCCGGTGACGATCACCGCGCGGCCCGCCCGGGGCGGGGCCGAGGTCGTCGTCACGACGCACGACCAGTGGACGACCGAGGTGGGACTCTCCTTCGGGGCGTTCGGCAAGCGCACGCACGCCGGCGGCAGCCTCACCGAGGAGAACTTCCTCGGCTGGGGGAAGGAGCTCAACGTCGAGTACGACTCGACGACGGAACGCAAGACGACGACGTTCGAGTACAAGGACAACCTGCTCCTCGGCAGCCGGTGGCAGCTCAAGCTCGAGCACAAGAACGCCTCCGACGGCAAGGGCGACCGTTTCCACCTCGAGTACCCGTTCTTCGCCCTGGCGACGCCGCGCGCCGGGGCGGTGGATTGGCAGAGCGTGACGCTGACGGAGTACCTGTACGC
>JAKAFI010000136.1 GCA_021818005.1 Acidobacteriota bacterium
GAGCACGACCCCGCCCTTGGCGGTGCCATCGAGCTTGGTCAGGGCCACGCCGGTGACGCCGGCGCTGGCCTGAAACTCGCGCGCCTGCACCACGCCGTTGGTCCCCGTCGTCGCGTCGAGGACGAGGAGCACCTCGTGCGGCGCGCCGGGCAGCGCTCGGGCGCACACCTTGTGCACCTTCTCGAGCTCGGCCATGAGGTCGTGCTTGGTGTGCAGGCGGCCGGCCGTATCGACGATCACGTCGTCGGTCGCGCGAGCGAGCGCCGCCCTGAGGGCGTCGAAGACCACGGCCCCGGGATCGGCGCCGGGGCGCTGGGCGACGACCGGCACCCCGAGGCGCTCGCCCCAGGCCTGCAACTGCTCGATCGCCGCGGCGCGGAAGGTGTCCGCGGCCACGAGCATCGCGCTCCGGCCCTCCGCTTGCGCCCGCCCGGCGAGCTTGGCCGCCGTCGTCGTCTTGCCGCTGCCGTTGACGCCGACCACCAGCATCACGTGCGGCGCCCCGCGGCGCACGGTGACGGCGCCGACCGTGAGCAGCGCCTCCACCTCCGCCCGCAACCACGCCATCTCCCCGCCGGGGGCCACCGTCCCGCGCCGGCGCGCCTCGTCGAACCGGCGGGCCAGGTCGTGGGCCGCATCGACACCGACGTCGGCCGCGAGCAGCACCTCCTCCAGCGCGTCGGGGCTGACCGTCCAGTCCGACGCGGTGAACCTCTCGCCGAGCAGCGACCGGGTCGCCCCGAGTCCGCGGCGCAATCGTTGCAACAGATCCAAAGCTCACCCCCTGCGACGGCCGCCGCCGGCCCGGCTTGCGGCTACGGGATCTCCCGGTTGAAAGCAGCGGTCGCCCTCGTCAAGGCCTGGCCCGCGAGCGCCGCCGGGGCCGCCGGCTCGAGCACGAGAACCAGATAGTACCCGCCCTTGAGCACCCGGCTCATCACCTGCATCTGCGTCCCCGCGATCGCCAGCCGCTCGAGCTCCCCCGCCCCGTTCAGGCCGGCGAGCCGCGCGGCCTGGCGGAGGAAGATCCCGTGGTAGGCCCCCTCGAGCTTGAGCTCGTACGGCGTGGCGCTGCGGGAGACGAACTCCACCGACTCGCCCTCGGCGTCGAGGAAGATCGCGCCCTGCGCGCCGGGAACGTCGACGAGAAGGTTGTTCAACAGGTACTGGAACGCCACGCCCTCACTCCAGGCGCGCCTGGGCGTCGCGAGCCAGCGCCGAGCCCGGGGCGAGCGCGATCACGCGGCGGAAGAGCGCCGCCGCCTCGTCCTTGCGTCCCTGGGTCTCGAGCAGCTCGCCGAGCGCGAGCGCGACGTCGGCCCGCTCGGGCGCCCGCTCCAGCGCGCTGCGATACGCGGACTCCGCGCGCGCCGGCTGGCCGAGCCGCTCCTCGACCTTCCCGAGCATGAAGTAGGCCTCCACCGGGCCGGTCGGCACGGCCGCCCGGCGCAGGTTCTCCTCGGCCGCGGCGAGGTTCCCGCGCGCAAAGTAGAGCGAACCCAGGTTGAAGTACACGCCGGCCCGGTTCGGCTCGGTCGGGTCGGCGAGCACCGCGAGGAAGTCGGCCTCGGCCATCGCGTACTGGCCGAGCTGGACGTATGCCGCCCCACGGTTGTTGCGGGCGTCGGAGTACTGCGGCGCGAGCATCAGGGCGTTGTTGAAGGCGTCGAGCGCCTTGGCGGGCTTCCCGCCCTGCAGCTCGGCCATGCCGATCATGTTGAAGATCGTCGGGTTCTTCGGCTGGAGCGAGAGCGCCAGCTGGTACTTCCCCAGGCCCTCGGCGACCTTCCCCTCCGCGACCAGCGCCTGGCCTTGCTGCATCAGCATCGTGGCCGCGAGCGGGTCCTTGGGATCGATGTCCGGAGGAAGGTTGAGGCGGGCCTGCTGGGTCGACGCGCACGCAGCCAGCGTCACGACCACCGTCAGACGCAGAACGGAACCGACCGCGCTCCTCATCGTCACGCCACCTCCACCTGTCCCAAGGGTATCAGGTCGCCGCCCTTGATCGCGGCGAAGAACGCCGTGACGATCAGGGGGTCGAGCCTGGTCCCCGCCATGCCGCGCAGCTGGGAGTACGCGAGGTCGAGGCGCATCGCGGTCTGATACGGGCGCTGCGTCGTCATCGCGTCGAAGACGTCGGCCGCCGCGATGATCCGGGCGACGAGCGGGATCTCGTCCCCGATCAGGCCGTCGGGATAGCCGCCGCCGGCCCAGTTCTCGTGGTGGGAGCGGATGCCCGGCAGCATCTCACGCAGCCGCTTGATCGGGCTCACGATCGCGGCGCCCTTGACCGTGTGCACCCGCATCTGCGCGAACTCGGAGTCGGTGAGCGCGTCGGGCTTGGTCAGGATCGCGTCGTCGATGCCGATCTTCCCGACGTCGTGGAGCAGCGCCGAGATCTCCACCGTCTGGAGCTCCGCGCCGGAGATGCCGCAGTGCCGGGCGATCGCCACCGCGTACTGGCTGACTCGCTCCGAGTGGCCGCGCGTGTACGGGTTCTTGGCGTCGATCGCGGCCGCGAGGGCGCGGATCGAGTCGACCAGCAGCTCCTTGTTCTCGGCGAGCGCCTCCTGCAACGAGCTCACGGTGCGCTCGATCTCCACCGCCATGACGTTGAAGTTCTCGGCCAGTTGCCCGAGCTCGTTGCGGGAGGTGACCGGCACCTGGCGGGAGTAGTCGCCGTTCGCCACCGCGGTGCTCACCTCGGCGAGGTGGCGCAGCGGCGTGGTCAACCGGCGCGCCAGGCCGATCCCGGCGGCCATCGCCACCAGGCCGGTCGCCAGCGCCAGCAACGCCGTCTTCTCGGCCATGCTGCGCACCGCCGCAAAGGCGACCCCGACGTCCCGCGCCGTGACCACGGCCCAAGGGGGGTTCTCCACCGGGCACAGCGAGCCCAGCACCTCGTCGTTACCCGGCCGCAACGGATCCCGGTAAGTCTTCGTCAGGCGCACCGGCGCCTTGAGGAACTGCGCCACCAGCGGGTGATCGGCCGCCGAGCGGCCGACGTGGCTCTGCTCGCTGGAGAACACGACGTCCCCGGCGCGATCAACGATGTCCACGGTCACGCCGCGCCCGGTCTCCTCGGCGAGCCGCGCCACCAGGCCCTCGAGCGAGACCACCCCCTGCATCACGCCGGCCACGGTGCCGCCCGGGCCCCGAACCGGCAGCGAGGTCAGCACCATCGGGTCCTCACCCGGGAGGCGCAGGAGGTCGCGCCGCACCGGCCGGCCGGCGAGGTTGGCGGTGAACGCCTCGCGCAGGACCGGCTCGAGCTCGCGCTCGGCCCGGGCGGAGAGGCCGGGGCCCTGGAAGAACGACCCCTGCCCGGTCGCGTCGAGCAGCCGCAGCAGCTCGATGTGCCGGTTCTCGTTGACCAGCTCGTTGAGGGCCTCGGATGCATTCTTGGGGTCGAGGCGCTGGCCATCGCCGGGGCGTAAAGCTTTCGCCACCATCTCGATGCGCCCGACGCTGTCGAGGAAGTAGAGCTGGATCTCGCGTGCCAGGCCGACCGCCTGCCGCGTCAGGTACTGCATCTCGAGCGTGGCGACCTGCTCCCGGTTCGAGCTCACGAACCCCCACCCGGCGAGACCGACCGGGAGCACCGCGAGCGCCACCAGGAGCGCCGTCAGCGGGTAGAGAAGCGAGCGCGAGAACGGCCAGCGGGGAGCCATGGGACCGTTCGGACTATATCATGCGGGAGGATGACCGAACCCGGGGACGTCAGGCGGCGGGCGGTCGCGGCGCTCGAGGAGCTGGCCGTGCTCGCCGAGCTCGCGGGGGAGAACCCGTTCAAGGTGCGAGCGTACGCCAACGCGGCGCGGGCGATCGCTCGCGCTCCGGAGGACGTCGAGGCGCTGGCGGCCCGCGGCGAACTCACGTCGCTGGCGGGGATCGGCAAGGGGATCGCCGCGATCCTCACCGCGCTCGCCGGCGGGGAGGAGCCGGCTCCGCTCGCCGAACTGCGAGGTCGGACGCCGGCCGGCCTGGCGGAACTGGCCGCGCTACCGGGGCTCGGCCCCAAGCGCGTGCGGACGCTCTGGCAGGAGCTCGGGATCGCCTCGCTCGGAGAGCTGGAGTACGCCTGCCGCGAGAACCGGCTCCTCGCCCTCGCCGGGTTCGGGCCGGTGACGCAACGACACCTGCTCGAGGCGGTCGAGTTCCGTCGCCGCGCCGCGAGTGCGCGTCACCTCCCCGAGGGCCTGCGCGTCGGCGAAGAGGTGGCCGCGGCGATCCGGGCCGCGCTCCCCGGCGCTGCCGTTTCCACGGCCGGGGAGGCACGCCGCTCGTGCGAGGTGGTGAGCGAGGCGGTCGTGGTGTGCGCCGGCCCGTCGCCGGCCGCGCTCGCCTCCGCCCTCGGCGGGACGCTTGGGGACGCTGGAATCCGCGGCCCGGACACGCTGGCCGGCCTCCACCCCTCCGGTCTTCCGGTCCGCATCGTGACCGCGCCCGTGGCCTCGTTCGGCGCCGCACTCGTCTGGCACACCGGGAGCGGCCGTCACGTCGAGCAACTCGCCGAGCGCGCCGCCGCCGGCGGGTTGCGCTTCGCCGCGGGCATCCTCGCCGACGGGTCCGGGAACGCCGTCGAGTGCGCCGGTGAGTGGGACCTGTACACCCGGCTGCACCTCCCGTGGATCCCGCCCGAGCTGCGTGAGGGCGCCGGCGAGGTCGAAGCGGCCGCCGCCGCGGCGCTCCCCGACCTCATCGAGGAGGATGACCTCCTCGGCGCCGTGCACGCTCACACGACCGACTCGGACGGCACCGCCTCGCTCGACGCGATGGCGGCCGCGGCCGCGGCGCTCGGCTGGTCGTTCCTCGGCATCGCCGACCACTCCCGCGCCGCCGCCTACGCCCACGGTCTCGACGCCGACCGCCTGCGCCGGCAGGGCGACGCGATCGCCGCGCACAACGCGGCCGGCCGGCCGCCGCTGCTCCTGCGCGGCACCGAGGCCGACGTCCTCGCCGACGGCACCCTCGACCGCCCCGAGGAGGTCCCGCTCGACTTCGTCGTCGCCTCGGTGCACTCCGCGTTCCGCCAGAGCCCGGAGGCGCAAACCGCTCGCCTCGTGAAGGCCGTCGGCCACGGGCGCGGCACGATCCTCGGCCACCCCACCGGCCGCCTCCTCCTCGCCCGCGACGGGTACGTGGTCGATCTCGAAGCCGTGCTGCAGGCGGCCGCGGCCAGCGGCGCCGCGGTCGAGATCAACGCCCACCCGTTCCGCCTCGATCTCGATTGGCGCTGGGTGCGCCGCGCCGTGGCGCTCGGGGTCCCGATCTCGATCGGCCCGGACGCTCACGAGCCCGCCGGCCTCGCCGACGTGCGCTGGGGGATCGCGGTCGCGCGCAAGGGGTGGGCCACGGCGGCCGACGTCCTCAACGCGCGCCCGTGGCCGTGGTGGGCGTAGAGACAGAGAACCAAGAGAAGGTGCGAGTGAAGAGTTGGAGGCGGCAAAGGAAGAGGGTAAAGGGCCAAGGGACTGCAGGACCCGCGTCGTGTCTTCCCTTTGCCCTTTGCCCTTTCCCTCTTTTCCTCCTTCTCTAACTCTTCACTCTTCACTTTTCACTCTTCACTCGTTAGCGGCACGCGATCGCGGCCATCGTCTCGATGATGATGCCGGCGGCGGCTTCGACGTCGGCGTCACCGACGTCGAGGTGGGTCACGAAGCGCAGCGTGGTCGGACCCTCGTCGAGGCAGAGCACGCCGCGCGCCGCCAGGAGCGTCACGACCTCCGCGGCGCGCAGCCCGCAGCGGCGCGTGTCGGCGAACACCATGTTGGTCTCGACCGCGTCGAGGTCGACCGCGAGGCCCGGCGCCGCTGCGATGCGCTCGGCGAGGGCCTTGCAGCGGCGGTGGTCGTCGGCCAGGCGCGCGATGTTGTGGCGCAGCGCGTACAGGCCGGCGGCGGCGACGATCCCGGCTTGGCGCATCCCGCCGCCGAGCAGCTTGCGGGCGCGGACGGCGCGGCGCACGAAGTCGGCCGAGCCCAGCAGCAGCGACCCGACCGGCGCGCCCAGGCCCTTCGACAGGCACACACTCACCGAGTCGAACGGCGACGCGATTTCGGACAACGAAAGCCCGGAAGCCACCGCCGCGTTGCACACGCGCGCCCCGTCGAGGTGCAGGCGCAGGCCGTGGCGGTCGCAGAACGCGCGCACCGCGAGCACGCCGGCCTGGTCGAGCACGCGCCCGCCGCAGCGGTTGTGCGTGTTCTCGAGCGCCACCAGCCGGGTCGGGGCGAGGTGCGGGTCGTCGTCCGCGTGGACGAACTCCTCCATTTGATCGGGGTCGAGCATGCCGTCCGTGGATGCGAAGCAACGGGTTTGCAGCGCGCCGTGCACGGCCGCGCCGCCCTGTTCGTACATCAGGATGTGGGCGCGCTCGTGGAGGAACACCTCGTCGCCTCGCCCGGTGTGCGCAAGGAGCGCGGCCTGGTTCGACATCGTGCCCGACGGGAAGAAGAGCCCGGCCTCCTTGCCGAACAGGCCCGCTGCGAACTCCTGCAGCGCGTTGACCGTCGGGTCGTCGCCGAACACGTCGTCGCCGACCGGCGCCTCGGCCATCGCCCGCCGCATCGCGGCCGAGGGACGCGTCACCGTGTCGCTGCGCAGATCGATCGCCGGCACCCGTGCCATCCCGCCGTGCTCCCTTCGCACGCGCCGGGCGGTCACGGCCGCCGGCCGGCCGCCGCCAACCGGTCGCGCAGGCGCTTGAGGTCGGCCCACGCCTCGCGCTTGGCGGCCGGGTTGCGCAGCAGGTAGGCGGGGTGGAAGGTCGGGAGCACGTCGCGCCCCGCCCACTTCGTCCACCGCCCGCGGTAGCTCGAGATCGGCGCCGTGGTGCCGAGCAGGTGGCGCGCCGCGACGCGGCCCAGACAGACGATCACTTCCGGATCGATGAGCTCGATCTGGCGCTTGAGGAACGGCAGGCACGCCGCCGCCTCGTCCGACTCCGGGTCGCGGTTGCCCGGCGGCCGGCACTTGACCACGTTGGCGATGTAGACGTCGGCGCGCGCCAACCCGATCGCGGGCAGCATCGCGTTGAGGAGCTGGCCGGCGCGCCCGACGAACGGCTCGCCGACCCGGTCCTCGTCCGCGCCCGGGCCCTCGCCGACGAACACGACGCGCGCCTTCGGGTGACCGACCCCGAAGACGACCTGGGTGCGCCCGGCCGCGAGCCGGCAACGCCGGCACCCGGCGAGCGCTCGCCCCATCGCCGCGAGGTCGGCCGCCGCGAGCGGGTCCTCGCCGGCGGCCGCCGCGGGCGCGGCGGCGCGCTCGGCGGGCGTCTGGGCGGCAGCCACGACCGGCGCCGGAACGGCGGCGATCGCGACCTCGCGCCAGGCGAAGTCCTGCAGGTACGCGAGCAGGTCGCGGCGGCTCATCGGCGGCACGACGCCACGATCTCACCGGCCAGCGCCAGCAGCAGCTCGCGGGCGAGCGCCTCCTTGTCCTGCGCGGCGAAGTCGCGGCGCACCCCGAGACGCGTCAGCACCACGGCCCGGTTGCGCGCGGCCTCCATCCCGAGGCCGGGTTCGTCGATCGGGTTGGCGACCACGGCATCGGCGCCCTTGCCCGCCATCTTCGCGCCGGCCCGAGCCTCCAGCTCCCGCGCCCGCTCGGCGGCGAAGATCACGAGGTAGGGGCGGCCGCCCGGGCGCGGCAGCGTCGCCGCGAGGTCCGGCACCGGCTGCAGCGTGAGTTGCAGCGCCCCGCCCCGGCGGTCGAGCTTCCCCTCGGCGACGTGGGCCGGGCGAAAGTCCGCGACGGCCGCCGCGTGCCAGAGGGCGTCAGCCGCGGGCGCGTGCGCGGCGAGCAGACGGCCGAGATCGGCCGCCGTCTCGAAGCGCTCGGTGGCGACACCCGGCGGACTTGACACCCCCGGGCCCGCCAGCAGCCGGACCTCGGCCCCGAGGTCGCGGGCCGCCGCGGCGAGCGCCACGCCCATCCTCCCGGAGGAGCGGTTGGTGATCACGCGCACGGCGTCGACGGGCTCCCTGGTCGGTCCCGCGCTGACCAGGACTCGCACCCCGCCGAGAGGGCCGCAAAGCGGCAGCGCCGCGAGCGCCGCCCCCACGACCTCGTCCACCGCGGCGAGCCGCCCGACGCCGAGCTCGCCTTCGGCGAGGAACCCACACCCCGGCTCC
>JAKAFI010000137.1 GCA_021818005.1 Acidobacteriota bacterium
TTCGGCGCGAAGAAGCTGCCGCAGGCCGAGCTCGACACGGTCCGCGAGTGGATCATCCAGGGGGCTAAACCGTAGAGACCGGGGCTCGGGGCTCGGGGCACAGGAGAGACGTGGTCCGTGGTCCGTGGTCCGTGGTCCGAGAGAGACAAGGCGGATGCGCGTCTCCGTCTGCCCCTCTTCCTCTTCCTTCTTCCGTTTTGTCGCCTTGACCCTTCACTCTCAACTCTTCACTGCCTCTGCTCCTCCGCTTCGCTGCTCCGCTCCCCCTCTGCACCTCTGCGTCCCTCTGACCCCTGATCCCTGACCCCTGACCCCTGATCCCTGATCCCTGAGCCCTGACCCCGTCTCTTCACGGGGCCCGGTGCCCGGTCGTCGCTCAGACGAAGGGACGGGCGAGGAGGCCGCCGGCGATCGCGGTGACGCGCTGCCAGCGCGGCAGTTCGGCCCGGCGCCGGAACGCCGCGGCCGGGTCGGCCGCGACGCGGTCGAGGACGCGTCGGTACACGCCGCCCATGACCCGCACCGCCGGGCGCGAGCCTGCCTCCAGCATTGCGGGGAGCGGGTTGGCGGCGCGAAAGTGCTCGCGCGCCCGGCCGCACTCGAACGCCATCAGCGCGGCGTACGCCGGCGTGTCGACGCGCCCCGCCTCGAGGTCGCGCTCGGCGACGCCGAAGCGCGCGAGCTCGTCCTGCGGCAGGTAGATCCGGCCGCGCCCGAGGTCCTCGCCGACGTCGCGGGCGATGTTGGTGAGCTGCAGCGCCAGCGCGAGGTGACGGCCGGCGGCCGCCGCCTCGGCGCGTAGCACGCCGAAGATCGCGAGCGAGATATCGGAGATCGTCACCGCGACGAGCTCGCAGTAGCGCTCGAGGTCGGCGAACGTGCGGTAGCGGCGCCGTTCCAGGTCCATCCGGCACCCCTCGACGAGCCCGAGGAGGGCCCCCTTCGGGATCGGGAACTCCGGCAGCACCTCGGCGAGCGCGGCCGTCTCCGCGGTGCCCGGCGCGCCGGCGTAGGTGCGCTCGACCTCCTCGCGCCACGCGTCGAGGCGGCGCTCGAGCTCGGTGGCGGCGACCTCGGGCCCAGCCTCGTCCACGATGTCGTCGGGGATGCGGCAGGCGGCGTACGCCGCGTACACCGCCCGCCGCTTGGCGGCAGGCAGCAGGCGGAAGCCAAGCGAGAAGTTGGCGCCGCGCCGATGCGCCAGCCGCCGCACGTGGGCGCGGCCGCTCACGCCTCCCTCCGGCGGCACCACGAGCACAGCGGGCCGTGGCGGCAGCCGCGGCGCTCGCGCCACGCCGCCATCACCAGCCGCGCGGCCGCGTCGGCCGCGACCCCGGGTCGCTGCAGTCGCAGCAGCAGGTCGCGAAAGTCGCCGCGGCCGGCGCGCCGGCAGAACCCGGCGAACGCCCGCCGCCCGAGCCGCTCGTAGATGAAGCGCGTGGCCACCGTCGCGCGCATCGGCCGCCGCACCGACGCCGCGAACCGCGGCGCGTCCCACGCGCCGGCGATGCCGGCCGCCGCCAGGCCGGCCGTCCGCAACGCCAGGCGGTTGCCGAGGCCGAAGAGGAAGTCCTGCACGCCGGCGGCCTCGCCGACGTACCAGCGCCCGTCGGCCGCACGCAGGTGGCGCGGAAGCGAGAAGTTCATGAACTGCCCGTGCTCGCGCTCGTCGCGCACGGCGAACTCGCCGAGCACCGCGCGGAAGCGGTGCCACGCCAGCTCGCGCGCCCGCGGCAGCCCGGCGAGCTGCCGCACCTGCGCCACGCCGAACGTCCCGTGCCCGCCGAGGCAGAACAGGTAGGCGTAGCCGGTCGGGGTGAGCGCCGGGTCGAAGAGGACCGCCACGGTGTCGGCGAGGTCGGAGCGGAACACCAGCTCGCGCGCCGCGCCGTCGGCCTGACGCGGCCCGGTCGCCACGACCTCGGCGTCGGCCGGCGCCGCCACCCCTTCGCGCAGCGTGACGCCGGCGGCCAGCGCCAGGCCGCGGAGCCACGAGTCGAGGCTCCCGTCGGGGCCGCGGCGGACGAAGTAGGCGTACGGCGCCGCGCTCGCGACCTCGTGCGTGCCGCCGAACGCGTCGAGGAACAGCGCCCGCCGCGCCGGGATCGCCGGGAACGCGGGTTCCAGGCCGAGGCCGCGCAGCTCGTCGAGCGCGTCGGCCGCGGCGGTGCCGTTCTCGAGCACCTGCCAGCCGCCGCCGAACCGCCCGCCGCCGCCGCGGTGCCGGTCGAAGACCTCGACCTCGATCCCCCTACGGGCGAGCAGCACGGCGGTGGCGAGCCCCGAAAGCCCGCCCCCCGCGATCCGGATCTGGCGCGACACGGCGCGATTGTAGCCCGCCGGCCGGGCCTCTCGCGGAAGCCGCACCGCCGCGGCACGGTTGTACTCTGGTAGTGCGACGCTGGAGGTGGCGATGAGCGACACGATCGGCTGGAAGGCGCTGCTCGCCGGCTTCGGGGAACCCGGGCCGGAGCCGTTCCCCCTCCCCGCCTACTCGGAGTTCATGCCGCCGCCGCGGCTCGGGCGCAAACCGTACGGCGAGCCGGCCGTGGACCTCTTCGCCGAGGACGACCCGTGGGGGTGGCGGGTCTCCGAGGCCGAGCAGGCGTGGGAGCTGTCGCCCGGCCTCGACCAGGTCGCGGTCGAGCTGTACGCCTCGCTCCTCCGGCTCGCGCAGGGGCTGGACGAGCACCTGATCCGCGGCCACGGCGGCCGCAACCTCGCCGGCAACCCGTTCTGGCCGCCCGAGCTCGCCGCCGCGGCGGGTCGGCTCGCGCAGGAGCGCTTCGTCTCGCTGCTGCCCCTCGCCCTATCACGCACGCAGGACGACAAGGGGCGGGTGCGCTGGACGCTGCTCGGCTCCAGCGAGCTCGGCCCCGAGCGCGCGTTCTGGCGCAGCTTCGCCGCGGCCTCGAGCGACGGCGCCGCCGGCGCGATCGCGTTCCTCGCCCGGTTGCTGCGCGAGGTGTTCGGTGAGCAGGCGCACGACGCCGCCTCGCTGGCAGCGCTCGGTCTTCGCATCCTCCCCTCGGGGTCCCACCACCCGCAGCCGACGTGGGGCGAGGAGCTGCCGGCGTGGGCCGAGCCGCTCGGCATCGGCGACGCCGGCCCGTTCGCGGACGTGCGCTACCTCCTCACCTTCCGGCCGTTCGCGGCGCTCCCCGACGCGGTGCGGCGGGCGTACCTCGCCGGCGGCCTCCACCTCCTCCCGTTCCCCGGCAGCCTGGTGTTCTGGGGGATGCCGACCTACCTGCGCCTCGCCGCGGATCTGCCGGCGGCGATGCAGCTGCCGCTGCTGCGCCTGACCCGCCGCCACCGGGGACCGGGGATCCGCATCCCGCAATCCGGCTGGCTGCACGAGCCGGGGCCGGACCATCTCGTGCGCGAGCTGCACGACGCCTACATGCACGAGACGTTCACTCGCACGCACCGCTGGGACCGCGTGCTGCGGCACGAGAACGAGCTCGACGTCCTGACCCATGCCGACAAGGTCGCACGCGTCCTCTTCGCGACCGACCTCGACACGATGGGCCTGTACGACAAGCCGATGGCGCGCAACGCCCAGCTCTGGAGCGACGAGTTCCGCCTCGTCCTCGACGGGCCGAACGCAACCCCGGAGGCGATTACGGCGGCCCGCGACCGCGTCCTCGCCGGCGGCACGTTCGGCTACCGCTTCCACTACCCCGCGATGCGCGTCGGCGCCCACGAGGTCATCTGGCACCGACCGCTGGTCGCGTTCGTGCCGGCGGGCGCCACCGCGCCCACCGTGCTCGAGGGCGGGCCGCTCGGCTTCCTCGCGGCATCCCCGGCCGGCGGCGCGGCCGGCGAGACCGTCGAGCTCTTCCCCCGGCTGCTGCGCCGCCCGCTCGAGCTCGCCGCGGTCACCGAGGTCAGGCGGGGCAACGCTCACACCGGCGCGCACGACGCGGCCAACGTGCTCGCCCTCGCCGCCGCGTGGCGCGGGCTCGGTGAGCGCCCGCTGCCGCGGACGTTCGCCCGCCGCCTGCTCAAGCTCGCCAAGGACGAGACGCTCGAGGCGTGGCTCGACCGGCTCTCCAGCGGCGTCGCGGGCGGAGCGGAGGGCCGGGGCGTGCGCGCGGAGATCGAGGCGCTGCTCGCGCCCGCCGGATCCGCGCCGGAGGTTGGCCCGCCGTTGACCTACGCCGCGACCGCGACGCGTGCGTTCGAGGAGGCGACCTGGCGCGACATCGCCACCCTCGCCCACGGCGAATACCTCACCAAGGACAACGCCGACTGCGTCCGCGACGCGGTGACGCAGGCGCACCTTCCGCACCACCGCCGCGACCTCGAGCCGCTCGGCGACTACCTGATCGGGCGCCATCGCGAGGCGATCGCCGCCGCCGGCATGACCGGCCGGGCGCGCTGCGGCGAGCTGCCGTTCGCGTGGCGCACCGACTTCCCGTTCGACGACTTCGGCGGTTGGCTCGCGAACCGCGAGGGCCGGGCGCACGAGCGCGACATCGTCGTCGTCATCCCCGGCCGCGACCGCCGTCACGCCGTCGTCCTCGCCGACCACTACGACACGGCGTACATGGAGGACGTCTACGACACGAGCAAGGGCGGCTCGGGGGCGCGCCTGGCCGCGCACGGCGCCGACGACAACCACTCCGCGACCGCGACGCTGCTGCAGGCGGCGCCGATCTACCTGGAGCTTGCCAAGCAGGGGCGCCTGGAGCGCGACGTCTGGCTCGTCCACCTCACCGGCGAGGAGTTCCCCGCCGACTGCATGGGCGCCCGCGCCCTCTCCCGCGCCCTGATGGAGCGCGCCATGATGCTCCGCGGTGAGGAGGGCGAAACGGACCTCTCGGCGGCGCGGATCGTCGGCCTCGTGGTCATGGACATGATCGCCCACAACCGCGCCTCGAGCCCGTACGTGTTCCAGATCGCGCCCGGCGACGGCCCCGGCGCGCTGCGCGTCGCGCTCGCGGCTCACCTCGCCAACGAGGCGTGGAACGCCCTCGCAGCAACGCTCAACGCGACGCCCGAGCGGCGCGGGCGCGGCCCGTCGCGGCGCAGCGCCGACCCTGCGGTCATCCCGGCCGTGGCCGAGCACGCGCGCATGCGGGGCGAGGTCCGCCTCCACTTCGAGCCGCGCAGCTCGCTGTACAACACCGACGGCCAGGTGTTCTCCGACGTCGGCGTGCCGGCGGCGCTGTTCATGGAGGACTACGACATCAACCGCCAGGGCTACCACGACACCCACGACACCATGGAGAACATCGACCTCGACTACGGCGCCGCCCTTTCGGCGATCGCCATCGAGACCGTCGCGCGGCTGGCAACGGCGGCGGAGAAAGGAAGAAGGTAGAGGGTAAAGGGTAGAGGGTAGAGGGTAAAGGGACGACGAGCACCGGCTTCGCGATCCGGGGGATTCTTTCACTTTCGCGTCGCGCGTCTTCCTTCTTCCCTCTTCCCTTTCCCCTTTTCCCTCTCTACAGCGGGTCAGCCGATCAGCTCGTGGGCGGCGCGCAGGACGTCGCGGATCGGGATCGACCATCGTCAGGGCGCGGCGCTCTGTGAGGCCTCGCGAGGCATCGACTGCTCCATCACCGAGTCGGGCACGCGCTCGACCCAGTGAGGGTGACCCGACGAGCCCGCCGGAAACAACCAGAAGCCGTTCTCCGTCACGCCGAGCTGCCCATAGGTCGTCCCGTCCGCCACGCGAAGGGCGAGCCTCCACGCCGGGCCGTCTCCGACGCCGGAGAAGACATCGACCACCTGAAACTCGGCGACGGGCCCCGCTCCGGTCAGCACATAGGCGAGCCCACGGCGAGCGGCCACCGCACGAACGACCATCGGCGCCTTGATCGGCCTGTAACCGCGGACCGCATCCTTGGTGATGTAGCCTTCGAGAGCGGCCGGCGCCTCCCCTTCCGTTTGCACGCCGGCTTTGACCCGGTCGCTGCTCCATTCGCTCTCCACATGGCCACCTGAGGAGAGCCGGCGCAGGCGATAGACGCGATGCCGATCGGCAACCCACACCGCCGACGTTTCCTTGTCCACCGCCAGAGCGATGTCCTGCGTCATCGCGAGGCTGAAGGCGTCGGTTCCCTCCGCCTTGTCGGGGGCCAAGGCATCTCCGAGGGCCTCGCCTTTCGCGCCGACGCGGCTCAGGAGACACTCCTTCCGGAGGAACGGGTCCTTGCCGGGCTCGCGTGCGCCGAACTGCATGGGGATCCGCGCGAGCAGGACCTCGTCTCCGAGCAGCGCCAGCCCGGTGACGAACGTCGGGACCTCGAACCTCTCCGGCACTTCCTCGCGGGAAAATGTGAACACCCTTCCCCGCGACGCGAAGGCGAAGGCGTCCCCTCTCGCGTCCGTGGCGAAGCCGGAGAAGATTGCCACCGCATCGACGGGCTCCCAGCGTTCCACTCGCCACTCGTCCCGCTTGTCCCCGTTGGGCGCGAAGACGCGGACGAGGCCGGTACCAGGGGAGAAGACATACACGTTGTCGTGGCCGTCCTGCGCCACGGCAAGACCGCTCTGCCAATCGATGCGCTCGAGGTCGCGTTTACCGACCTTGGCCGGCACCTCGAGCTCACCCCATCCGCGAACGCTCGCCGCCCACGCCGGTCGCACCGGCTCGGGTTGGCCGATCGCGGGGGCGGCTCCGAGCGCCCCCAGACACAAGATGACAGGAAAGCCGAAGCCGCTTCGCACGTCTCACCTCCCTGAAGGCCCCCCGATGGCCCGGCCATCGGGGGGTATTCATCGTGCACTACCTGATGAGGAGTCTACTGCGACGGTCCTTGAGCCACTAGCACTGGTACATCACCTCGGTATCGACTATGGACGAGCTGGCACAGGTCGTGTGGGCTTCCTCTTCGGCTCCGAGAGGGCATCTAGCGAATCCCAGGTAATGAAGCCGAACGGCTTGCGGAACCAAATTGCGTCGTCAGTCACCGCAACTTGAAGCGCGGCCTCGTCGTTACCCCGCAGCATGCCCGGAAAGGTGAAGCAGCGGGCACTCTCCCCCGCGTCATCGATGACCAGGATCGACCCTTCCGGTGGGTCGGACGTCGCGAGCCGGACCACGAGATCCCGGCCTCGGGCCCAGATCCCGTGGAAGAGACGCGACCTGTTGAGGGTGACAATCTCGACCCTCTTCGGGGGCGGCTTCGTGGCGTCGGTGTGCAGCCTCTCGACGTCCTTCCGAGCGTCCCGTTGCAGTTCCTCGTCGGCCTTCGCGCGGGCCTCGGGCTCGTCCTCCGGCCGTTTGAGGGCGCCGGGGAGCTGGAACCGTCTCTCGACGTGACCGCTTCCGCTGGTCAGCATGACCTCACCGCTGAAATTTCCAACCAGCCAGAGCTTGCGATCGGGCCGGGCAGCCGGGGAGAGTGTGTGGTACAGAGCGACCCGATCTCCGTCTCCAAGCTGTTGCTCCTCGAGGCGGAGCAGAACCTCGTGGTCCGAGCCGTCCAGCTCGCTTCTCATGAGCAAGGCCGGCCAGTCCTCGGACTCCGGCTTCGTGGCCCGTACCTGTTTGAATACGGTGGCCATCTCCTGCGCCGTCGGGTTCGGAGCCCAGTAGAGCTGCCCGCCCGCGACCGCGACGTTGGCCCCGCGGATGTGCTCGTCCTCGATCACTGCTGTGAGGCTTCCGCCCGCGTAAACCGCCGCGAAGTCCGCCGACCGAAGGATCGCGACGTCTCCATCGTCAGATAGGTAGAACATAGGCGCACGGAGGAACGATCGTTGCTTGGGAGCCGGGAGCCACAGCTCGCTCACGATCTCCTCGCCCCGTACTAGGAACAGCTCATGCCCATACGGGAGCCGGGGCACCAGCAGGCCCAACGTCTTGCGATCACCCGCCAGTCGCGTCCCGCCAGGAAGGCCCTTCGCGAAGAGGTTCTGCGGTCGGCTAAAGAGCTCGACCGGAACGGGCGTGCACGGCGGCGCCTGTGCGATAGCTACGGCCGGTAGGGCGGCCAGGACCAGGACGGCGACGCTCCTCATCGGTTCCTCCATGAAGCTCACCGGGGGCGTTCAGCCCCACTTGTCTTCCTAATGCAAACCCTAGCG
>JAKAFI010000138.1 GCA_021818005.1 Acidobacteriota bacterium
ACGACGGCACCGGATCACGTCTGCACAGAGGGAGTTCCACCTATGAAGCTGTACATCGGCAACCTGTCCTACGACACGACCGAGGCCGAGCTGCAGGAGATGTTCTCCCGGTTCGGCGCCGTTGAATCGGTCCACCTGATCACCGACGGCGCCAGCGGCCGCTCGAAGGGCTTCGGTTTCGTCGAGTTCCGCGACGACCAGGAGGCCAAGGCCGCGATGACGGGCCTCAACGGCACCGAGGTGCGCGGGCGCGCCGTCGTCGTCAACGAGGCGCGGCCGAAGACCGACCGCGGCGGTTCCGGCGGCCGCGGCGGCTACGGCGGCGGCGGTGGCCGCGGCGGGTACGGCGGTGGCGGTGGCGGCCGCGGCGGGTACGGCGGCGGGCACAGCCGTTTCTGACGCATCTCGACTTGCCGCCGCGGGGAAGCGTGACCCCGCGCGACTCGTCCTCTTCCGCCGGGCCCGACTCCGGGGTCCGGCGCTCTCGGCGCCGCCTCCGCGGCCGCCGGGAGGTTTGCGGCCGCCCGGGCGGTTGCCGACCGCGGCTCCGGCGGCCGGGCGCCGCGGATGGCGCCTCGCTCCACGCCCAGGGTCCTCGCTCCCGCGGGCGGTGGTTCGCGTCCCGGGGCTGGACGATGGCGGCAAATTGACGAAAATGGATCGCCGGCCGCGGAGGGGCAGCCGTCGGCCCACCGCCGCCGGCTCGGCCACAAGGAGGTAGCTTTGGCGGTCAAACACAGAGCGACGTTCACCAAGCGCGAGCGCGAACGCGCCCGCCAGCAGCACCGCGAGGACAAGGAAGCGAAGCGCCAGCAGCGGTTGGCGGAGAAGAAGGAACGGGGACCGCTGGAAAGCGGCGAGGACCCCGATATCGCCGGCATCGTGCCCGGCCCGCAGCCGCCGCAGGACATCGACTGAGGCGCGGCGCGTCACGGGCCGGAGCGCCGGTGTGCGACTCCGGCGGCGCGGGACGCGGCGCCCGCGTGCTCGCGCGGGCCCGGACGCGAGCGGGAGGTGGGTGATGTCGGAGCGGATGGTCCGCCAGTTCATGGAGATGGTGCGGATCGACTCGGAGTCGGGGAACGAGGCGCGCTTCATGGCGTACCTGCTGCGCGAGGTCGAAGCGATCGGCGGCGCGGCGGCGCTCGACGGTTACGGCAACCTGATCGCGTCGTTCCCGGCCGCCGGCTGCGCCGGGGCGGCGCCGGTGTTGCTCTCCTGCCACGGCGACACCGTCAAGCCGGGGGTCGGGATCGAGCCGGTGTTGGCGGACGGGATCATCCGCTCGGCCGGTGACACGATCCTGGGCGCCGACGACAAGGCGGGGATCGCCGAGGTGCTCGAGGCGCTGCGCGTCGCGCCGGTGCGCCCCCCGGTCGAGTTCGCGGTCAGCCGGCAGGAGGAGGTCGGCCTGCTCGGCGTGAAGGCTCTGGACTTCTCGCGCCTGACCGCCCGGCGCGGTTTCCTCATGGACAACGACACGCTCGACACGATCGTGATCGGCGGACCGACCTACGTGGCGCTCGACGTCAAGGTCAGCGGGCGCGCGGCGCACGCTGGGATGGAGCCCGAGAAGGGGATCAACGCGATCCGCGCCGCGGCGAAGGCGATCGCGGCGCTGCGCCTCGGGCGCATCGACCACGAGACCACCGCCAACGTCGGCGTGGTGAGCGGCGGGGCGATCCGCAACGGGGTGCCGGCCGAGTGCTCGTTCCTCGCAGAGTGCCGCTCCGGAGACCACGCCAAGGCGACGGCTCTCGCCGCGGAGATGACGCGAGTCATCCGGTCCGAGGTCGAGGGCGCCGGCGCCGCCGTCGAGATCACGGTGGACGAGAAGTGCCGCGCGGTCCGCATCCCCGAGGACGCCTGGGCGGTGCGCATCGCCAAGCAGGCGCTCGCGACCGTGGGCATCGACGCCAAGGCGGTGTTCATCACCGGCTTCACCGACGCCTCGATCTACAACAACCACGGCATCGAGATGGCCGTGGTGGGGATCGGCGCTCGTGACGAGCATGCGACGACCGAGCACATCGCGGTCGCCGACATGGAGAAGGCGGTCCGGGCGTTGGTCGAGATGCTCCGTCTGGCGGCAGCGTAGGCACGGGGCGGCGCCGGGACGACCCCGCGCCCCGACCGCGTCCCGGAAACCAGTGCGCCCGCAGTGCGTAGACATCAGGGACGGCCGCTGCACGGCGGTCGGACTCTGTTCCGAGGAGGGGGCATGAAGCGGATCGGGCGTGGTTTGGGCGTGGCGTTCGGAGTGGGCGTGACGATCGCGGTGGCTGCCGCCGCGAGCGCGGCGCAAGGCGCGCTGTGGCTCCGCTACCCGGCGATCTCGCCCGACGGGCAGACGATCGCGTTCGCCTACAAGGGGAACCTTTGGAAGGTGCCGGCCGCGGGCGGGGCCGCGATCCCGCTGACCGTCAGCGACGCGCACAATACGATGCCGGTCTGGTCCCCGGACGGGACGATGATCGCGTTCGCGTCGGACCGCTACGGGAACTTCGACGTTTTCGTCATGCCGGCGGCGGGCGGCGAGGCCAAGCGCCTCACGTTCCACTCCGCCGACGAGACGCCGACCAGCTTCACTCCGGACGGCAAGGCCGTGCTGTTCACCGCCGCGATCATGGGCTCGGCGCCGAGCACGGCGTTCCCGACTCCGGCGCAGCCACAGCTCTACGAGGTGAGCGTCGACGGGGGGATGCCCGCGCAGCTGCTGACCACGCCGGCGATGTACGCGGCGTTCGACCGCGCCGGGAAGCGCCTCGCCTACTCCGATCAGAAGGGGTACGAGATGGAGTGGCGGCAGCACGACGGATCGGCGTTCGCCCGCGACCTCTGGCTGTACGACGTCGCCACCGGCCGGCACACCGAGCTGACGGGGCCCGGAGCCGACAACCGCCAGCCAGTGTGGAGTCCCGACGAGAGGTCGCTGTATTTCCTCTCCGAGCGCAGCGGGACGTTCAACGTCTGGCGTCTCGACCTCGCCGACCCGCGGCACCCGGTCCAGGTGACCCACCACACGGTCGAGCCGGTGCGGTTCCTGAGCGTGTCCCGCCAGGGCGACGTGTGCTACGGCTACGGCGGCGAGATCTGGGTGCGCCCGGCCGGTAGCGCCGAGAGCAAGCGCCTCGACGTCACCGTCGCCGCGGACGCCCGCCGGCCGTCGCCGCAGCGGATCGATGTCGGGCACCAGATCAGCGAGTTCGATGTCTCCCCGGACGGCAAGGAGATCGCCTTCATCGCGCGCGGCGAGGTGTTCGTGACCTCGACCGAGCACGGCGTGACGCGCCGCATCACCGACACCCCCGAGCAGGAGCGGTCGGTGAGCTTCTCGCCGGACGGGCGCACGCTGCTGTACGCGTCGGAGCGTAACGACGGCTGGAAGCTCTACCGCACCGACCTGACCGATCCGGCCGAGCCGAACTTCTTCAACGCCACCGCGCTCAAGGAGAGCCTCGTGCTCGGCGGCGAGAACGACGTCTTCCAGCCGCATTTCTCCCCCGACGGGTCGGAGATCGCGTACCTCGAGGAGCGCACGACGCTCAAGGTCCTCAACCTGAAGACCGGCCAGAGCCGCACCGTGCTGGCCGGCGACAAGAACTACTCCTACTCGGACGGCGACCAGTGGTACGAGTGGTCGCCGGACGGCCGGTGGTTCGCGGTGCAATTCCTCTCCAACACGCGCTGGTCGAACGAGGTCGGCCTGATCCCGGCATCCGGCGCGGGCCAGCTCGTCAACGTGTCGAAGAGCGGCTACGAGGACAACCACCCGACGTTCGCGCGCAAGGGCGAGGTGCTGCTCTGGCTCACCGACCGCCACGGCCTGCGCAGCCAGTCCGGCGAGGGGCGCGAGGTTGACGTCTACGCCGCGTTCCTCACCAAGAAGGCGTGGGATCGCTACCGTCTCGACGACGCCGAGTTCGACCAGCTCAAGGCGAAGGAGAAGGAGGAGGCGAAGGAGGCGGCCGGCGGCAAGGGCAAGGCGGGCGCCGAGGCGAAGGCACCGGTCGCGGCTCCGCCAGTTGCGATCGAGTTCGCCGGCCTCGACGACCGTGTCGTACGCCTGTCGCCGTACTCGGCGCAGCTCGCCGGGATGGCGCTTGCCCCCGACGGCGAGACGCTCTACGACCTGGCGAAGTTCGAGAAGGGGTACGACCTGTGGAAGTACGTCCCGCGCACGAAGGAGATCAAGCTCCTCGCCAAGCTCGACGCCAAGGACGCCGACCTCAAGCTCGACCGCGACGGGAAGAAGGCGTTCGTCCTCGCCGACAGCAAGCTGCTGACCGTCGACCTCGAGTCGGGCAAGATCTCGCCGGTCAAGGCCTCGGCGATGATGGAGCTCGACGCCGCGGCAGAGCGCGCCTACCTCTTCCAGCACATCTGGCGGCAGACGTGGAAGAAGTTCCTGGTGAAAGATATGCACGGGGTGGACTGGAAGGCGACCGGGGAACGCTACGCGCGCTTCCTACCGTATATCGACAACGACCGCGACTTCGCCGAGCTGATCTCCGAGATGCAGGGGGAGCTCAACGCCTCGCACTCCGGCGGCCGCTACCGCCCGCTCCACCCCGAGGGTGACGAGACCGCGGCGCTCGGCTTCTTTCCCGACCCCAAGCACACCGGCCCCGGCGTCGGCGTTCTCGAGGTGATCGAGGGCGGCCCGCTGCAGCACGCCGGGAGCAAGATCCACGCCGGGGTCGTGATCACGGCGATCGACGGGCGGACGATCGCGGCCGGCGAGTGCTGGTACCCGCTGCTCAACCATAAGGCCGGCACGCTCGTGCGCCTCGCTTTGCTCGATCCGACCGACGGCTCGCGCTGGGAGGAGACGGTCAAGCCGATCGCGTGGATGGCCCAGTCGCACCTCCTCTACGAGCGCTGGGTGCGCTCGCGCCGCGAGGAGGTCGCCAAGCTCTCGGGCGGCCGGCTCGGCTACGCCCACATCCGCGGCATGAACGACGGCGCGTACCGCGAGATCTTCGAGGAGATCTTCGGCCGCGACGTGGACAAGGACGCGATCGTCCTCGACACGCGCTTCAACGGCGGCGGCAACCTCGTCGAGTCGCTGACGACGTTCCTCTCCGGCCGCATCTACGCGCGCGACGTGCCGCGCGGCCGCGAGGTCGGCACCGAGCCGACACAGCGCTGGACCAAGCCCTCGATCGTGATCATGAGCGAGGGGAACTACTCCGACGCGCACTGCTTCCCGATGGCGTACACGCAACTCGGCCTCGGCGAGACGGTGGGGATGCCGGTGCCCGGCACCTGCACCTCGGTGTGGTGGGAGCGCCTGCAGGACCGGAACCTCGTCTTCGGCATCCCCGAGGTGGCGCTCGTGGACATGCAGGGCGACATCATGGAGAACAAGCAGCTGGCGCCGACGTACATGGTCGCCAACGACCCGGCGCTGGTGGCGTCCGGGCGCGACCAGCAGCTCGAGAAGGCGGTTGCCGTGCTGCTCGCGAAGCTCCCCAAGCGCTGATCAGGTTGGAGCCGGGGGTCCCGCGCCACGGGTGCGGGGCTTCCCGGCGACCGGCCTCAGGGTAGCAACCAGCGGGCGTACCCGTGGCCCGCGGCCGCTGCGACCGCAGTGGCGAAGGCGCCCCATGCCAGGTCGGCGAGCGTCACGGACAGCGGCCAGCGCATGAGGGTTGCGAGGTTGGTGAGGTCGTACGTCGCGTAGGCCACCAGGCCGAACAGCGCCCCGGTCGCCGCGGTGCGGACGAGCGGCGCGGCGCGGCCCGGCAGGACGATCAGCGCCAGCAGCCCCGCGACGTAGAGCAGGTAGAAGGTCACCGCCGCGCCCCAACGCACCTCGGGCGCGAGCAGGTGGCCGAGCTCGCGCCGGTACATCTCCTTGGCGACAACGCCGAGCCAGACGGCATCGAGCGCCAGGAACGTCGCGAGCGTCAACGCAAACACGCCGGTCATCTTGATCGCTTGCATGGTACGTCGATGCTACCACCCGGCCGGCCGCAGCCCGCGGCTGCTCAGACCGGGGGCGGCCGGTGGCGCGCGAGTTTGGCCTGCATGATGGCGAGGATCTCGTCCTCCATCGCCGCCATCCCCTCGGCGGCGAGGCGGCCGAGGTTGTCGAGCGACGCGATCCCGTCGGCGCCCACGATGCCGTCGCTGACCGGGATCACGACCCCGGCGCGGGCGAGGCCGGCGGCGCGAAACGCCGCGTCGACGCCGGTCATGGTCTTGAGGGCACACCCGATCTTGGCGCCGTCGCAGATCATCCCCGCCAGGTTGCCGACGATGTTCGTGGCCGCGGCCGAGGCCTCGGCGGCGCCGCCGCCCTCGAGCAAGGCGAGCGCGGCAGCGACGCCGATCGCGCCGGCGATCGCGGAGCCGCACATCGCGGAGAGCGAGCCGAGGCGGTGGGTGACGCCGGCGGTGACGATGCACGACAGCGCCAGCGCCTCCTCGATCCTCTCCTGCGGCGCGCCGAGGTGACGTCCCCAGAGCACGACCGGCACCGAGGCGGTGATCCCCTTGTTGCCGGAGCCCGAGAGCGACATCACGACCATGTCCTCGCCCGACATCCGCGCCCAGACGCCGGCCGCGACCAGCCGGCCGATGCGGGTGAGCGCGTCGGTCTCGACCGGCCGCAGGAACCCTTCGGGCAGGAGCGACAGGCCGTGCTCGGCGATCGCCAGGTTGTAGGCGGCGCCTCGTTGCAGCGCCGCGCGCTCGGCGGCGCCGGCGGCGCGCGCGGCGGCGATCGCCTGCGCGAACGAGAGCGAGGCGGCCCACGCGCGCGCGGCGGCCGTCTCGTCGTGCCCCGACCCGACGTCCAGCGGGAGCGCCTCGCCGTCGCGCTCGAGGCGGACGAGCCGCGTGTGCTCGCGCTCGAGCACCGCGCGTCCCACCCCGCCGGCGCGCTCGACGGTGCACTCGACGTACAGCTCGGTCCGGGTGCGCTCGACCTCGACCGTGAGCGCGCCGCGCTCGACCAGCGCCCCGGCGCCGCGCAGCGTGGCCTCGCCGGCGCCGCGGAAGCACTCGAGCTTGCACGAGGCGTCCTCGAGCATCGCGCCGATCGCCAACGCCCAGAGGATGCCGGTGCGGCGGCCCGAGTTCGGGATCCCGACCGCGTAGCAGTTCTTGTACATGCGCGGGTCGCACACGAGGCGCACGCAGCGGATCTCGCCGCCGGCGAGCGCCGCCGCGGAGGCGGCCGCGTAGGCGACCGCGGCGGGCTCGGTGCAGCCGAGCGCCGGCCGCCACTCGGCCGCCAGCAGATGCGAGAGGTCGGTGTGTCCCGTGTGCGTCATCGCCAGAGCTCAGGCCGCCGGATCGGGGCCGGCCGGCGCCGGCCGGCGGGTCGCATCGAGCAGCGCGGCGATCACGAGCGAGAGGATCGTTCCCGTGATCACGGTGAACACCGGCACGAGCATCGCCTGCACCCCGGGCGAGATCATCATGCGGGTCATCTTCTCGGCCTGCGCCATCTGCGACTCGGCGAGGCCGGCCGCGGCCCACTTCGCCCGCAGCATCTCGATCATGTACTCGGCGAAGTTGACGTTGATGAACTTGAAGTGGAGGAAGGTGTACACGGCGCTCATCAGGCCGGAGTAGAGCGAGATCAGCACGCCGGCGCCGAGGCGCTGGCCGTAGGTGAGCGGCCGGTCCGGCTTCTCGTCGCGGACGGCCCTGATCCCGAGCCAGAGGACGACGGCCTGGATGGCGATCCCCAGCCACTGCACGTACTGGCCGGTCGCGAGGTGCTCGGTCTGGAGGCCGGTGAAGAACATGGTGAGCTGCAGGACGACCGTGGCGATCGTCATGACCAACGCGTAGAAGAACCTGGTGCTCATCGCGCTCTCCCGTGCCCGCGTCGCGGGTCCCCTGGCGCGCAGAGTAGCACCCCGGGAGCGGCGCGGCGCGGTATGATCACGACCCCGGGAGGGGACGCCGTCACGCGCTACCGCTGCCTGATCATCGACCACGACGACACCGCCGTCGACAGCACGAGACGGGTGCACTACCCGGCGCACGTCCGCTCGATGGAGGTGCTGCGGCCCGGCTT
>JAKAFI010000139.1 GCA_021818005.1 Acidobacteriota bacterium
GCTCGGTCGCCCCCGGCACCACCGCGTCGGAGAGCGAGCCGAGAGCGCGCGCGCCCACCGGGTCGCCGCCGACGTCCATGAGCACCCGGCCCGGAGGACGCTGCAGCAGGGAGCGGATGGCGGGAAGGATGATCGGCAGGTCGGCGTGGGCGTGCTCGCCCGCGGGAGCGACGAGGCGGATGCCGCGCGCGCGCAGCTCCTCGCGCGCCTGCCGGCAACGGAAGTACGGCTTGACCACGTCGAGGTCCACGATGCTGACATCCTCGCCGCGGGCGCGAAACCCGAGCGCGAGGTTGAGAGCGATCTCGCTCTTGCCGCTCCCGAAGTGACCGACGAGGATGACGACCGGTGCCGCGAGTGCCGCGCAGGCGTCGGGGCGCCGGTCGAACGTGGTCATGGCTTCCATACGCAACCGAGCAAAGGCCTCCGCCCCCCGGCGGACAATTTATGTGAACCTCTTCACGAAATCAAGTCACACCATTGAATTGCGACTCATTCAACTATCTCGTCGCCAGCGTTGAAAGCGCTCAGCCGTCGGCCGCGAGGAACCTGGCCAGCGCCTGCGGCCACGGCGGCAGGTCGGCGCCGGCGATCGCACGCAGCCGCGAGGTGTCGAGCACCGAGAACGGCGGCCGTGCGGCCGGACGGGCCGCTTCGGCGGTCGTGATCGGCACGACCTCGGCGGCCGCGCCGAGCAGGCGGACGATCTCGGCCGCGAGCTCGAACCAGCTCGCGCTGCCGGCGTTGACGGCGTGGACGGTCCCCTCGGTGCCGGCCGCGAGCAGGGCGATCACGGCGCCGGCGAGGTCCTCCGCGTACGTCGGGCAGCCGCGTTGGTCGGCGACGACCCGGAGCGTCCTCGCACCGGCATCGAGCTGCCGGCGGATCGCGCGGACGAAGTTGGCGCCGTCGCCGAACAGCCACGCGGTGCGGACGATCAGGTGGCGCCGGGCAGCCACCGCCGCCCCCTCCCCCGCCAGCTTGGTGCGGCCGTAGGCGGAGAGCGGGTGCGGCGGGTCGTCCTCGCGATACGGCCGCCCGGCGGCGCCGTCGAACACGAAGTCGGTCGAGATCTGCACCAGCCGAGCGCCCGCCGAGTCCGCGGCCGCGGCGAGGTACTCGACCGCGGTCCCGTTGACCGCGAGCGCCCTCGCCTCGTCCGCCTCGGCAGCGTCCACGGCGGTGTAGGCGGCGCAGTTGATGACCGCGTCCGGACGGGCCTCCGCGACGGCGCCGCGGGCCGCCGCCGCGTCGGTGATGTCGAGCTCCGGGAGGTCGCGGCCGACGAACTCGTGACCACCCGCCGCCGCAGCGCGCTCGAGCGCTCGCCCGAGCTGTCCCCGACTCCCTGTCACAAACAGCCTCATGGCTTGTCGTCTCCGAGCCCCGAACCTCGAGTCCCGAACCCCGTCACTTCAGTCTTGCCCCGTACTGCTCCTCGTAATAGCGACGGAACTCGCCGTCGTGGTCCTTGATCGGCCGCCACCACGCCTCGTTCTCGGCGTACCAGCGCACCGTCTGGGCGAGACCGCGCTCGAACTCGACCTCGGGCGACCACCCGAGCGAGCGCAGCTTGGCGGCATCGAGCGAGTAGCGGCGGTCGTGCCCGACGCGGTCGTCGACGGGGCGGATCAGCGTCTCCGGCTTGCCCAACAGCCGCAGCACCTCGCGCGTGATCGCGATGTTCTCGCGCTCGTTGCCGCCCGCGATGTTGTACACCTCGCCGTTGACCCCGTGCTCGAGGACGAACAACACGGCGCGGCAGTGGTCGGACACGTGCAGCCAGTCGCGCACGTTGCGCCCGTCGCCGTACAGCGGCAGGCTCTCGTCGCGCAGCGCGTTGGTGGCGAACAGCGGGATCAGCTTTTCCGGATACTGGTACGGACCGTAGTTGTTCGAAGCGCGCGTGATCACGACCGGCACGCCGTACGTCGCCCAGTAGGCGAACGCCAGCCGGTCGCCGCCGGCCTTCGAGGCCGCGTACGGGTTGCGCGGGTTGAGGACGCAGCCCTCGTCGAACGAGCCCTCCGCGATCGAGCCGTACACCTCGTCGGTCGAGATCTGCACGAACCGTTCGATCCCGACCCGCCGGGCCTCCTCGAGCAGCACGAGCACGCCCTTCATGTCGGTGTCGATGAAGTGCCCCGCGCCAAGGAGCGAGCGGTCCACGTGCGTCTCGGCGGCGAAGTTCACCGCCATGCGGCACCCGGCCATCGCCTCGCGCACCGCGCCGGGGTCGCAGATGTCACCCTTGACGAGGCGGTAGCGGGGGTCGCCGGCGACGTCGGCCAGGTTCTCCAGCCGCCCGGCGTAGGTGAGCTTGTCGAGGTTGACGACCTCCCACTCGGGGCGCTCGGCCAACAGCATGCGCACGAAGTTCGACCCGATGAAGCCGCACCCGCCAGTGACCAATATCCTCGTCATCAGACCTCCGCGGTCCGCCCCCGTCCCCGTCGCTGCGGCGCCGGCCCGGTCACGGGCCGCCGAGCAGGCCGAGCAGGTACTCGCCGTAGCCCGACTTCGCCAGCGGTTCGGCGCTGCGCCGCAGCTGCTCGTCGCCGATGAACCCCATGCGCCAGGCCACCTCCTCAGGGCACGCGATCTTCAACCCCTGGCGCTGCTCGACCACCTGCACGAAGTTGGACGCGGCCAGCAGCGACTCGTGCGTGCCGGTGTCCAGCCACGCCGTTCCGCGCCCGAGCCGCTCGACCGTCAGCTCCCCCCACTCGAGGTAGCGGCGGTTGACGTCGGTGATCTCGAGCTCGCCGCGTGCCGACCGGCCGAGGGACCTGGCGACGGCCACCGCCCGGCCGTCGTAAAAGTACAGCCCGGTCACCGCCCAGTGCGAACGGGGGTGCGCCGGCTTCTCCTCGAGCGAGAGCGGCCGTCCCTCGGCGTCGAGTTCGACGACACCGTAACGCTCCGGGTCGCGCACCCAGTAGCCGAACACGGTCGCGCCGCGGCTCCTCGCGGCGGCACCCTGCAGCTGCCGGGCCAGCCCCTGGGCGTAAAAAATGTTGTCCCCGAGGATCAGGCACACGCCCTCGCCGGCGATGAACGTCTCTCCGATCAGGAGCGCCTCGGCGAGGCCGCCGGGCGTCGGCTGCTCGGCGAACGACAGCTCGATGCCCCACTGCCCCCCGTCGCCGAGCAGGGTCCGGAACAACGGCGCCTCGTGCGGCGTGGTGATCACCAGGATCTCCCGGATCCCGGCGAGCATCAGCGTCGAGAGCGGGTAGTAGATCATCGGCTTGTCGTACACCGGCACCAGCTGCTTCGAAACCGCGAGCGTGATCGGGTGCAGCCGCGTGCCCGCACCGCCGGCCAGGATGATCCCTTTCATCGCCGCCTCCGCCCTCCTTGCGTCGCCGCGCCGGTATTCTACACGGCGGCCCGGGCTGCTCCGCGGCCCGCCGGCCGGGTTCTGGAATAGACTGGTCGCTGCCGGCCTTAGCCTGAGCGCCGGTGAAGACGTGCCGAGGAGGATGTATGCACAAGACGCTGGTTCTCGGTTCCGAGCGCGGGGCCTCGATCTCCGACCGCGACTCCAACATCATCCCCAACGGGGAGGAGAAGGAGCGCGTCGAGAAGATCGCCGAGCACGTCGCAGCGATCCTCGACATGCTGCACCTCGACCGCACCGACCCCAACCTGTCGGGAACGCCGGAGCGCGTGGCCAAGATGTACCTGGAGATGTTCCACGGCCTTGTCGAGGGCGCCGAGCCTGAGGTCACGACGTTCCCCAACGAGGAGAACTACCGCTCGATGGTGATGGAGCGCGACACGCCGTTCTACTCGATGTGCGCCCACCATCTGGTGCCGTTCTACGGCCACGCCCATATCGCCTACATCCCGAACCGGCGCATCGTCGGCCTCTCCAAGCTCCCGCGGATCCTGGAGTTCTACGCCAAGCGCCCGCAGATCCAGGAACGCCTCACCGAGCAGGTCGCCGACTACCTGTGGAACAACCTGCAGCCGCTCGGCGCCATGGTTGTCATCGAGGCGCGCCACCTCTGCGTCGAGATGCGGGGCGTGAAGAAGCCGGGGGCGCTGACCGTGACCTCGGCGATCCGCGGTTGCTTCGAGGACCGCAAGGTGCGCGGTGAGTTCCTCAGCTTCCTGGGCCGGACCAAGGAGTGGTAGGACGCGCGGCACGACCGGCGCCCGGTCCCGGACGCCGTTCCCTCAATCGACCTGGACGAACACGTAGACGCGGCTGGCGGCGGCCAGCGCGTCGGCGCCGACGTCGATCTGCTGCGACTCGCTGAAATCCTTCCCCGATTTCACTTTGAACGGCTCCAGCGCGACCCGTTCGAGCGCCTTGACGTCGCGGTCCTCGAGCAGCAGCACGACCGTCAGCTCCGCCTTCCGTTCGCCCGCGTTGTGTCCGGCCACGACGACGTCGCACCTCACCGGCTCGCCGGCCTTGACCTCGGCCGGGGTCCGGAGCGTGATGCTGTCGAGCCGAATGCCGGCGACCTCGACGTGGAGCGCGACCGGTCGCCCGAGCGTGAGCGCGTAGTCGCCCTGAAAAGGGTTCTCGCTCGGCGTGTAGGGCGCCGCTCCCTGCGCGCTCGCGACTCCACCGGCGACCAGCGCGATCACGAGCGCGGTGATGGACCGTTGCATGCCTGCCCTCCTCACCAGGCGAACTCGAGCCCGCCCCAGCGATCTTTGTCTCAGTCTACACCGGGCCTCGAACCCCGCCTCGACCAGGTCGCTCCCGAGGTTGACCGATCAGCGGGCCTGGCGTCCGATCTCGGTGACCGCCGCGCCGAGCGCCTTCTCCGCCGCGCCGGCGGCGCCGATCGAGGTGTACTCCACGGTGGCGCCGGGCGATGGCCCCTTGGGCTGTCCCGTCGTCAGGTCGAAGCAGCTCAGCGTGACCCGCGACGAGTACGCGACGTCGTGCCGGCCCATGTACGAGAGGGTGCGCTCGCCCGCCGGCTGGATTCGCGCGACGACCAGCTCCGCCGCATCGCTGGCCGCGAGGGCGCGGATCAACTCGCCCGCGGTCGGGGCGCCGCGCCCGCGCAGGAGATCGTCACCTCCCGGCAACGACGCGGCATCGATCGGCTGCAACCCCCTCGCGGAGAGCTCCGACTGCAGCAGGTCGGCAACCGCCCCGGCGAGCGGCTGCTCGCCGATCACCGCGACGGCCACCCGCCCGACCACGACCGCACGTGCCGGTGCCGGGGCTACCTCCCTCTCCACCGGCGGCGCTGGTTGCGACCCCGCGTTCGTTTCCGTGGCGGCCCCCGCGGATGCCGAGCCGCCGTGTCGCGCCCGGCGACCCACCGCCGGGCCGGTCCCTCCCGAGACGGACGCCTCCCCCGGCGGGATCCCGGCGGCGCTCGGCGGCTCGGCGGTCGCCGGCGGTGCCGACGCCGCGACCGCAGCCGGCGGCACTTGGCTTTCGGCCGCGGGTGCCGCAGCGCTCTCCGGCGCGGGCGCCGGCTCACCGGTGGCCGGCGATGGGGGCTCGGCGGCGGCGGACGTGGCGCCGCGGGCCACTGCGGCCGCCCCGGCCCGACTCAGCCAGGGGACGTATCGCCGCACCAGCGGGGAGTGCAGGAGGAAGTACGCGGAGGCCCCCATCGCCGCGAGCAGCACGACGATGATCGCCAGAGCCACGAGCGGAGCGCGCGAGCGGCGAGTCGCTGGCGCCGCGGCGACCGGCGCGACGGCGGCTTGCGGCGCCGGCGCCAGCGCGGAAGGGGCGACGTTGGCCGGAACGGTGGCCGGAGGCGGCGGCGCCACGGCGGGCGACGGATCCGCTCCCGGCGCCGAGACCGCCGCTGGCGGTGCCGACGGCGCGCCGGCCACCGCCGCGACCACGGCCGCGGCGCCCGGGGTATCGTTCGGCCCAGGCAGGCGTGTGGTCGGCTCCTCGTTCCCAGCGGTCGGCGCGGACGCCTGGGCCGCACCGACGATCCCGGCAACCGCCCCGGGAGCGAGCCGCGCGCCGGATCCGGCGAGCCAGCGCTCGAGATCGGCGGCCAGCTCGTGGCAATCCTGGTAGCGCTGCGCCGGGTCCTTGGCGATCATTTTGTGCACGATCCGGCTGGTCTCCGGGTCGACCGTCCCGCTCAGCGAGGCGATGTCCGGCGGCTCCTGCTCCAGGATCAGGCGCAGCAGCGCAAGCGGGCTGTCGGCGTGGAACGGTGTCCGTCCCGAGAGCAGCTCGAAGAAGGTGACGCCGAGCGAGTAGATGTCGGTGCGGCGGTCCACGGCCTCCCCCCGGCACTGCTCGGGGGAAAGGTATCCGGGGGTGCCCATCAGCATCCCGGTGGCGGTGAGCCTGGTCGCGGCGTCCTGCGGCAGGGCGAGGCCGAAGTCGGCGATCTTGAGCAGGCCGCGCTCGTCCACCATCAGGTTGGCCGGCTTGATGTCGCGGTGCAGCAGGTTCGCATCGTGCGCGGCCGCGAGGCCGTTGGCGGCCTGCAGCATGAACTGCGAGGCGCGCGGGTTGTCGATGCGGCCCTCCTCGCGAACCATGGCGAGCAGCGACTTCCCCGAGACGTACTCCATCACGAAATAGTGGCGACCCTCGTCCTCGCCGATGAAGAAGATCTGGATGATGTTTGGGTGGGAGAGCGCGGCCGCCGCGCGCGCCTCGCGCATGAACCGCGCGACGAACGTCGGGTCCTCGGCGAGGTGCGCGCCGAGCACCTTGATCGCGACGAAGCGGTTGAGCGATTCCTCGTGCGCCTTGTAAACCACGCCCATGCCGCCGCGCCCGAGTTCGGAGACGATCGTGTAGTGACCGATCTTCGCAGGGGTCGTCTCGCCCACGTCTACCTCCATGCGGCCGCGGGCGAACCCGCGTCAGCCCGGTCGCGCCGGCCGCCCGTCAACCGGGCGCCGGCGCCCGCCTCGCGGACGCCGGCGCCCACGAACGCCACCAACCTCGGAACCGTCGACAGCGGATCTCGATCACAGCGGCTTGACCATCATCCCCCGCTTCACCGCGGCCGCGTCGCCGCTCTTGACGGTGCAGATCGAGAGCTTGTCCTTGACCTGCGTCACCTCGAGGCGTGCCACCTCGTTGAGGCTCTGGTCGAGCACCTCGCCGGTGTCCGGGTCGCGGATCACGTTGGGCTCGCCGACCACGAACTCCTGCCCGACGGCGACCCCGTCGCGCGCGCCGCGGTTGATGTAGACCTTGCCGCCGGCCGCCTGCGCGACCGTCCCCGTCCACGGGATCTTGGGCAGCTGCGCGACCATGAAGTCCACGGCCTCCTTGCACGCCGCGGTCACCGCCTTGCCGACGTTGCTCTTCTGGTAGCCGCCGGCGTCGGCGCCCCAGCCAGCGCCGCTGTACCCGAGATCGAGGCCCTTCCGGGTCGATTCGCCGACGACGCTCTTCGACGCCAGCACCTGGCCCGTGGTCGAATCGACGATGTAGATGGTGGCGTTGACCTCGCCCTTACCGCCCGCGCCGCCGATGCGGAACCCGCCGACGCTGAGGCCGCCGTGGCCGGCGCCCGTCGTGTCCTGCACGTGGGTGATGGCGCCCTTGACGAGCAGCTGCGCGGGGGTCATCTGACCGGTCACCGGCGCCTTGGCGCCGCCGGCCGCGCGGCCCGACGCGGCGAAGTCCTGTTCGGCCATCGCCTCCTGCCGCATGTCCTTCTCGCCGAGGACGATGAACTTGCCGGTCTGGTTCAGTAGGTCGGTCAGGATGGTGCCCCAAGCGTCGCCGATGTCCCACTGGCCCGCCCATCCGGCCTTGTTCTCGAACTTGCTCACGGTGATCGAGTAGCGCAGCCCGCCGGTCTGTGCCCAGGTCACGACCGGGAGCGACAGAGTCAACATCACAAGCCCGATAGCTCTGACAACCCGTCCCATCGTCTCGCCTCCTTTGCGTGGTCGATGCCTGCCGGCATGCTACGCGGAGGGCGCT
>JAKAFI010000140.1 GCA_021818005.1 Acidobacteriota bacterium
CACGACGGCGCAGAAGCGCCTGATGGGCGTCACCTACATCGGGATGATCATCATCTCGGCGGTGTCGCCGCAACAGATCGGCCGCGCCAGCGACGAGATCCGCGCGCTGCTCCGCCAGCGCCACCGTCTCGGGCGCGGCCAGGACGACGACTTCGAGATCCGCTCGCAGCAGGACATCGCCAACACCGCGACGCAGATGAGCGGCGTGATGACGATGCTGCTCGGCGCGATCGCCTCGGTGTCGCTGATCGTCGGCGGGATCGGGATCATGAACATCATGCTGGTCTCGGTGACCGAGCGGACGCGTGAGATCGGCGTCCGGCGCGCCCTCGGCGCCCGGCGCTCGGACATCCGCACGCAGTTCCTGATCGAGTCGTCGCTGATCTCGGGCCTCGGCGGCGCGGTCGGGATCGCGGCCGGGATGGTCGTCGCCCGTCTCATCGCCCGTTTCGTCGGCTGGCCGACGCTGGTGCAACCGCAGGTGGTGCTCGTCGCGTTCCTGTTCGCGGGGCTCGTCGGCGTGTTCTTCGGCATCTACCCCGCGGCCAAGGCGGCGCGCCTCGACCCGATCGAGGCGCTGCGCTACGAGTAATCGCCCGCGCTCATTCCGGTAGCGGCACGGCGGCGAATGCGGTGATGCACGGCGGCCCCGGGGCGAAGCGGTAGCGCGCCACCTTGGCGCCGACCAAGGTGATGACCGAGGAGCACACGGTCCCGTACAGCTCGCCGTGACGGCAGATCGGGTCCTCGCCGCCGTGGTCGGCGAGCAGCCCCTCGAGCCGCTTGGCCAGAGCCTCGCCGGCCAGCCCGGCGGCCCGTTCGGCCCGCGCCCGGGCGAGCACGACGCGCTCGCTCGGCGCCTCGAGCGGGTCGTTGCCGATCGCCACCACGCTCGCCTCGGCGCGCTCGACGCGCGCCGCCGGCTCGTTGCTCGCCAGCCAGCGGGCGGTGGCGTCGGCGAGGAGCAGGTTGAACGCGCCGTAGCGGGTCAGGTCGAGCTCGGAGAGCAGCGCCACGGCGTCCGCGAGGGTGCGCTCGGCGGCGAGCTCGACGACGAGCGACCCGCGCGAGCGCTCGCGCGGCCGCGCCCCGCGGCGCGCGTTGGTCACGGCCGCGGCGAACCCCGCGCGCAGGTTGACGGCGAGCCAGCTCCCGCCCCCGGAAAGGTCGCGGCCGCCGAACACCGGCGGGTCCGCGACCAGCAGGCGCGGCGGCTGCCAGGGGCGGTCGAGGCGCTCGTCGCGGTTGGCCGCGATCCACAGCTCGCTGCCGGCCACGTCGCGCGCGAGGGCGAGCAGCAGGCACACGGCGGGACCTAGCTCAGCCGGCCGAGGACACAGGCGAGGCGGCGCCCCCCGGGCGCCCCGTCGGTGAAGCCGAGGCCGCGCAGCAGCGCGTTCGCCTCCGCGAACTCGGGCGGCACGTCGCAGGTGAGGACGAGCGCGCCGGCGCCCTGGGCGCTGCGCATCGCCTGCTCGACCAGCGAGCGGCCGAGGCCGAAGCCGCGCCAGTCGGGGGCGAGGAAGAGGGCCTCGAGCTCCCAGGCGCCGTTCTCGCCCTCGCGCACGCCGCAGCACCCCACGATCTGACCCCGCCCCGCCTCGACGACCCACATCATCTCGCCGGCCGCGGCGCCGGCCGCCTCGGCGCCGCGCACCCCGAGGTGGAACTCGCGCCGCACGCGGCGCGCCAGCTCGGTGACCGCCTTGCGGTCGCCGACGCGCGCCGGCCGCACCCAGTACGAGGTCACGCCCGCCCGCCCAGCTCGTCGAGCAGCGCCAGCAGCAGCCTGACCCCGAACCCGGTGGCGCCCGGCGGCAGACCGTTGTGGCTGGTGCTGCCGTACGCCACGCCGGCGATGTCGAGGTGCGCCCAGCGCACCTTCTCGGGCACGAAACGGGCGAGGAACGCCGCCGACGCCGGCAGCGAGCCCCACCGCCCGCCGCTGTTCTTGGTGTCGGCCCACTCGCTGCGCAGCAGGTTGCGGTACTCGGGCAGGAGCGGCAGCCGCCACACCCGGTCGCCGGTGGAGTGGCCGAGGCGCTCGAGCTGCCGCGCCAGGTCGTCGTCGTTGGCGAACATCCCGGCCAGCTCCGAGCCGAGGGCGATCTTGCACGCCCCCGTCAGCGTGGCGAGGTCGACGAGGACGTCGGGGTGGAAGCGCGCCGCGTACGCCATCGCGTCGGCGAGTAGCAGCCGCCCCTCGGCGTCGGTGTTCTCGACCTCGACCGTGGTGCCGTTGCACATCGTGAGGATGTCGCCGGGCTTGAGCGCGCTCCCGGAGGGCAGGTTCTCGACCAGCGGCAGCAGGCCGACGACCTTGAGCGGGGGCTCCGTCTCGGCCACCTGGCGCATCGCGGCCACGACCGCGGCCGCCCCGGCCATGTCGTGCTTCATCTCCCCCATCTCCGCCGCGGGCTTGAGCGAGATGCCGCCGGCGTCGAAGGTGACCCCCTTGCCGACGAGCACGAGCGCGGCGCGCGGCTTCTTTGCGCGGTACTCCAGGCGCACCATCCGCGGCTCGACCGCCGACCCCTTTCCGACGGCCAGGACCCCGCGCAGCCCGTCCTTGGCCAGCTCCTTGGCGCCCATCACCGTCACGCGCACCGCCGAGCCGGCGAACATCGCGCTCACCTCGGTCGCGAACGACTCGGGGTCGAGGTCGTTCCCGGGCCGGTTGCCGAGGTCGCGGGCCAGCCTGACGAGCGCGTCCAGCCGGCGCGCGCGCTCGATCAGGGCGCCGAGCCCCTTCTCGTCCTCGCCCGCGAGCGGGACCACGTGCACGGCGTCCACCTTCGTCGCCTCGTCCGGCCGCGAGCGGAACCGGTCGAAGCGGTAGTCGGCCAGCGCCAGCTCTCCGATCGTGACGGTGCGGACCTGCTCCGGCGCGACGTCGCGCACCGGCACCGGGATCGCCACGGCGATCTGGTACTCGCGGTTGCGGCCGGCCTGCTCGAGCACGCGCCGCAGGAGCTTGCGCAGCGTGTGGACGGTGAACTCCTCGGCCTTGCCGACGCCGAAGCAGGCGATACGGCGGAACTCGCGCGTCGGCCCCGCGGCGACCAGCGCCTCGCCCTCGAGCCCGCGCACACCGAGCTCGGCGACGGCGCGGCCGATCGCCTTGCCGCTTGCGCCGGGGAGCACGACGCCGTTCAGGGGGTTCGCGCCATCGTGGGTGAACAGGTAGAGGCAATCCAGCGGTTCGTCCGGGGCGTTCCAAAGCTGTACAAGGTCTGCCATCGACACCCCCTGCGAAAGAGCGCCCGGAGCGGGCGCGGCCCCGATCTTAGCACGAGGCGTCGACCGCCGCGAGGAAGTGCGACGCTGTCTCCTCGTCGATGCTCACCAACCGCACCGAAACGACCGAGCCGCCCGGCGACCCGAGGTGGCGGGCGACCTCCTCGACGATGAGCCGGCAGCCGCGCGCCTTGGGGAAGCCGAAGATTCCGGTCGAGATCGCCGGCATCGCCAGCGAGGTCACGCCGAGCCCCTCCGCGCGCGCCAGGGCGCTGGCGACCGCGCGCCGCAGCTTGACCTCCTCGTCGCCTTCGCCCCACACCGGGCCGACGGCGTGGATGACGTACCGGCACGCCAGGCGCCCGGCGCCGGTCGCCACCGCGCCGCCGACCGGGACCGGGGCGAGGGCGTCGGACTCGGTCTGGATCTCGCGGCCGCCGCGGCGCACGATCGCTCCTGCGACGCCCCCTCCGTGCGCGAGCGAGCTGTTGGCCGGATTGACGATGGCGTCGGTGCGCTCCTCGGTGATGTCGCCCTCGACCACCGAGATCGCCCCGCGACCGACCTCGACGTGCCGCAGAACCCTGGCCATGGCGCCTCCGCGAGCGCCCAGCGTACCACCGCTGGCCAAACCGGGCGCGGCCCCGTACACTCCCGCCGTGCTCGCGTTCCTGCTCCCCGCCGTCGCCGCGGCCTGCTTGACCCACCCCGCCGAGCTCGACCGTGAGGTCGGGCGCCGGGCACTGCCCTGGATGCCGCCCGACCTGGCACGGCAGATCACCCGGCACGAGAAGGAGTTTGCCGCCGGCGCCGCGGCCGCGGCGCGCTGGCCGCGCGCCTACCACCTCCCTGCCGGCCGGCCCGGCCTCGCGGCCGCGATCCGCACCCAGAGCGACCGGCTGGCCGAGGCGCTGCGGGCGCAGGCGCCGTTCGCCGAGGTCGTCGCCGGCCTCGGGGCGCTCGCCCACCTCGCGGCCGATCTCGACGCCCCGTTCCTCGCCGCGAACCCGAACGATGCCTACGCGTGCTCGTTCACGAGCTACCTGCTCACCGCCGCGCCCCGCATCCCGCTCGTGTTCTACGGCCAGCAGCGCTCGTTGATCGGGGGGCCGGACGCCGGCCTCGGATCGCTGGTGGCGGCGCGCCGGCGCGACGCCGACGCGCTCGCCGGGATCGTGCGCGACGACCTCGACCGCGTCGGCGGGCCGGCGTCGTGGCGCCGACTGGACGACCGCTCGTCGAGCTTCGGCACCGCCTCGCTGCTCCTCAACCACGCGGCATCGGACTTCGCCAACCTCGCCTCGTGGGTGTGGCTGCACGGCGGCGGCCTCGTGCCGGACCTCCCCGCCGCGCACGGTATGATTCTCGTCTGGAAGGGAGAGTCACAGCCCCGTGAGGCGCCAAGCCCTCGTCTCGGTTTCCGACAAGCGCGGCCTTGAGGCTTTTGCGCGCGGTCTCGTTGCGCACGGGTTCGAGCTGCTCTCGACCGGCGGCACCGCGCGGTCGCTGCGCGCCGCCGGCATCGCCGTGCGCGAGATCAGCGAGCTGACCGGTACGCCGGAGGTCCTCGGCGGCCGCGTCAAGACGCTCCACCCCAAGGTGTACGCCGGCATCCTCGCCGATCTCGACGATCCGTCGCACCGCGCCGTGCTCGGCGAGTGGGCGGTGGAGCCGATCGCGGTGGTCGCGGTCAACCTCTACCCGTTCGCCGCCACCGCGGCCCGCCCGGGCGTGACCGCCGAAGAGGTGATCGAGAACATCGACATCGGCGGCCCCACCCTCGTCCGCGCCGCAGCCAAGAACCACCGTCACGTCACCGTGGTCGTCGACCCCGACGACTACCCGGCCGTGCTCGCCGCGCTCGCGGCGGGCGGCCCCGACGTGGCGTTGCGCCGTCGCCTCGCCGCCAAGGCGTACCGCCACACCGCCGCCTACGACGCGGCGATCGCCCGGGCGCTCCCCGGCCACCTCGGCCTCCCCGGCAGCCTGCTGCTCGACGGGATCGCCCCCTGGATCGCGGCCGAGGAGATCCCGCTGCGCTACGGCGAGAACCCGCACCAGGCCGCGGTGTTCGCCAGGCCGCGGACGGCGTCCGGCCTGGCCTCCTTCGCGCAGCTGCAGGGGAAGGAGCTCTCATACAACAACCTGATGGACGCCGACGGGGCGTGGAGGCTGGTGCACGACCTCCCCGGCCCCGGTGTGGCGATCGTCAAGCACGGCGGCCCGTGCGGCGCAGGGCTGGGCGAGGATCCGGCGGCCGCTTACGTTCGCGCCCTCGCCTGCGACCCGGTTTCCGCGTTCGGCGGGGTCATCGCCTCCTCGCGGCCGCTCGACGCCGCGGCCGCGGCGCGCGTCGCACAGCTGTTCGCCGAGGTCGTCATCGCGCCGGCGTTCGACGAGGGCGCGCGCGAGCTTTTCCGCGCCAAGAAGAACCTTCGCCTCCTCACGGCGCAGCCACCGGCCGCGCCGGCGCCGCGCCTGCGCGTCATCGACGGCGGCCTGCTCGTCCAGGGCGCGGACGTCGGCTGGGACGAGTCGTGGCAAGTCGTCACCGAGCGCGCGCCGAGCGGCGACGAGCTGGCGGCGCTGGCGCTCGCCTGGCGGGTCGCCAAGCACACGCCGTCGAACGCGGTGGTGGTCGCGAACGCCTCCGCCACGGTGGGGATCGGCGGCGGCCAGCCGAGCCGGGTGGACTCCTGCCGGATCGCGGTCGAGAAGGCCGCCGCGGCCGGGTTGAGCGTCGCCGGGGCGGCCGCCGGCAGCGACGCGTTCTTCCCGTTCCCGGACGGCGTCGAGGTGCTCGGTGCGGCGGGCGTGACCGCCGTGGCCCAGCCCGGCGGATCGGTGCGCGACCCCGAGGTCATCGAGGCGGCCAACCGGCTCGGCCTCGCGATGGTGTTCACCGGCCGCCGGCACTTCCGTCACTGAGGACCGCCATGCTGTCCTCGCTCCTCCTCCTCGCCGCCGCCGCCAACCCGGCGCCCGACGCGCTCGGTCGCCTCGCCGCCGCGCTCACGGCCAGCCCGGCCTGGACGGCGGCGTTCTCCCAGGAGTACATCCCCGAGGGGTTCGACCAGGGAACGACCGAACACGGGACCGTCACGCTGGCGCCGCCGTCCTCGGTGCGCTTCGACTACACCTCCGGGGCCCCCCGTGTCTTCGCCAGCGACGGCGCGATCGGGCGCCTGGTCGACGCGGAGGCGGGAAGCTGCGACGCGCTCCGCCTCGACCAGGGGGTGTGGGCGCGGCTGCCGCTCTCCGCGGTACTCGACCCGGCCGCCGCCCGGCGCGCCTTCGTCGTCGAGACCGTCGGCACCGAGATCCGTCTCATCCCCAAGGTGCCGAGCGCCGAGCTGGCGCGGGTGAGCGTGTCGCTCGGAGGCGACGCCCTCCCCCGCGAGGTCACGGTCACCGACGGCAGCGGCAACCGAAACCGGTTCACGTTCACCCTCTGGCGCCGCGTCGCCGAGCCCGCGCCCTCGTTCTTCCGGCCGGCGCTCCCGGGGTCGGCGCCGTGTCTGCCGGAAGAGTAATGACAGGGGGCCGCGTTACCGCTACGATGGTCGTGGCCGCCCGAGGCGGCCGGAGGTCGGCGCCCTGAACGCACCCAACCCGTCCATGGACCCGAACGCCGCGTCGTTGGCGGCCGGTTTCGAGGCCGTGCGCCCGCGGCTCGAGCGGGTCGAGCGCTTCATCGCCGACCAGCTTGCCAGCGGGCCCGAGCTGGTGCGCGAGGCGGGCGGCTACGTGCTCGAGGCCGGCGGCAAGCGCCTGCGCCCCGCGATCCTGTTGACGGTTGCGCGCCTGCTCGGCTACGAGGGGGAGCTCGACCTGCGCTACGGCGCGATCGTGGAGATGATCCACACCGCGACGCTGGTGCACGACGACATCATCGACAGCGCGACGGTGCGCCGGGGACGAGCGACGGCGAACCACCGCTGGGGAAACCAGCTCACCGTCCTCCTCGGCGACTGGCTCTACCTGCGGGCGATCGACCTCGCACTGCAGGTGGCCGACATCGCGGCGATGCAGCGGCTCTCGTTCGCCACCACGCAGATGACCGAGGGTGAGATCCTCGGCCTGGCGCTGCACGGACAGAGTGACGTGAGCCGCGAGCAGTATCTCGAGATCACTCGCCGCAAGACCGCCGAGCTGTTTGCGGCGGCGTGTTCGTTGCCGGCCCATTTCTCCACAGCGTTCGAGCCGCACCGCGCGGCGCTCGATGCGTACGGCCGCAACATCGGTATGTGCTTCCAGATCGTCGACGACATCCTCGACATCGTCGGGTCGCAGCAACGCCTCGGCAAGCCGGTCTTCTCCGACCTGCGCGAGGGTAAGCTCACGCTGCCGTTCATCCTCGCCCTCCCCCGCACGAGCGTCGCCGAGCGGGCGCTGATCGAGCGCGTGCTCACCCGGAACGAGCTCCCCGACGACGGCCCCGAGCGCCTGCTCGCCGTCCTCGACCGCCTCGGCGCCGTCGCCGAGGCGCGAGCGATCGCGGACGAGTTCGGCCGCCGCGCGGTCGCGGCGCTCGCGCCGTTGCCGCGCGGGCCGGCGTTCGAGGTGCTGGCCGCCGCGCCGCGCTACGTGCTCGAGCGCGAGTTCTGACGGCGCGTCGCGACGGCGAGCAGCTTCCGACGACACGCGCTCCCCGAAC
>JAKAFI010000141.1 GCA_021818005.1 Acidobacteriota bacterium
CGCCAGCAGCTTGACCGGACGCGCCAGGAGCGGCAGCACGGTGTCGAGCTCGACCTTGCCGGCGGGGGTCGGGAAGCGCCGGACCGCCACGCCGCGGCGCTGCAACGCGAGGTAGGGGGCGACGTTGGCCGCGAACTCCTCCTCGCCGACCAGCACCGCCTCGCCCTTCTTCCACGGCAGACCCTGCGCGATCAGCGACAGGCCCTCGGAGGTGCTGCGCACGAGAGAGACGTCCTCGGCGCGGCAGCCGACCAACTCGGCCGCGAGCGCTCGCGCGGCGAGCTCGGTCTGGTGCCAGCGCTCCCAGAGGTGGGAGCCGGTGCTCTCCTGCTCGGCGATGCGCCCCCGCATCGCCTCGGCGACGCGCAGCGGCAGCGGCGCCACCGCCGCGTGGTTGAGGTAGAGACAGTGCCGGCGGACGGGGAACTCCGGCAGCCAGCGGGCGAGGTCCAGCGGCACGCCCGGAGTATACCCGCGGCCTCCCGCCGCTCGCGCGGGGCTACCCGACCGGCACGAGCAGACGCGCCGTGTCGAGCGGCGCGCTCACGATCGTGCAGCGCGCCAGCGACGCGCCGCAGACCGACGCGATCGCATCGCCGAGCGCCGGCGGCGGCGGGACCAGGCCGAGCAGGCGGCGCGCCCGCTCGGCCGGCGCCTCGGGGAGCCCCCACATCGAGGCCGAGACCGCCGAGACGGCGAGCGTGTGCGCCCCCGCGTCGAGCGCCCAGAAGCCGGCGCCGCCGCAGCGGACGGCGTGCCGCGCGAGCTGCCACTCCAGGCTCGGTCCCTCGAGCGCGCTCTCGGGCAGCGGCGCCCCACCTTTCCACCCAGGGTTGAGGAAGAGCGCCAGCCGCGGCTCGAACGGCGCCCGGCGCTCGATCTCGGCCGCGATGTCGCGCAGCGTCGTGGTCCCCCCGTCGAGGGGAAAGGAGACTTGGCGCAGCGCGGAGGGGTCGAGGCGTGCGAGGTCGCGGCGCTCCCCCAGGGCGATCGTCCAGGCCATGTGCGCATCGGCCAGGTACGCGAGCCCGTCGCCGTTGGTCGGATAGAGGCCGGGGCGGGTGCGCGGGCCGGTGCGGGCCAGCGCGGCCAGGTACGCGTCGAGGGCGCTTCCGACCCCGGCGGTCGCCGGGTTCGCCTCGACGCGGGCGAGCACGGCGGCGAGCGGCGCGTTGTCGGCGGGCAGCTCCAAACTCAGAGCGGGGAGCGCGGTCAACGACGGAACGCGGGGGCCGACCTCGACCCGGCCGCACGCCGCCGCTGCCAGCAGGACCGCGGCCGCCGCCAGCGGGCGGCGGCCGAGCGAACGTGGCGCTGACGCATTCGCCGTCACGCCGGCATTGTAGCGTCGCGCGGCGGACCGGTTACCGGTGCGGTCGCCCCGCGGCCCGCGCCGGCGGGCGGGACTCGACGAAGCGAGCCTGCGGCCTGGCCTCGAAGGTCCGAACCGGCTCCCGGGGCGCGAACTCCGGCATCGGGCGCTCGAAGCGCGGCTGCGCGAACCGTTGCACCGGCTCCGAAAAACGCCGCACCGGTTCCGCGAAGCGTGGCGCCGGCTCTACGAAGCGCGGCGCCGCCACCGACCGTCCGACGATGCGATCCGGCGGCGCGTACGACCTCGCGACTCGCGTTCCGGGTGCGCTGCCGCGGGCCGCCCACGGTTCGCTCTGCACCGTGGCTCGCCCCTGCCAGCGGTCGACGTTGGCCGGCCGCCGCCAATTCGCCGAGTTGTTGTTGGGCGGCCGCGGCGCCGGAGGCGGCGAGACCCGCTCGATCGTCCGCGGGGCGGTGATCCTCTCCACCCGCGGCTGGCTGCCGAGGCTGCCGGGCGGACGAACATCACCGGGGTTGAAACGATCGCGCCTGATGACCTCGCGGCGGATCGCCGGCGGGTTGTTGAAGCGATCGTTACCCGCGCCCGGGACGCCAACCTCGCCGGGGTTGAACGTACGCCCGCCGGGCAAGCCGCTCCCGCCGCGGACGCCGCCCGCGTCGCGGCCGGTCCAGCGCTCGCCTCCGGCGCCGCTCCCGGGCTGGATCGGGCGGAACCGGGTGATCGTCTCGCGCGTCCCGATGGCGACCTCGGCCGTGGTCCGCGGGCGAATCTCCGGCAGCGGTGTGGCCGAGCGCACGCCCGTTGTCGGCTCGCGACGGAACACCGAGGAGAGGTCGGGCACGGCGCGGCTGCCGACGCCGGGCCTGAAGAACGACTCGATCGTGCGGTCGCCGAGCGTCCGGCCGGGCGTCTGGGTAATCAGCGGGCCCGAGCGGACGTACCCCTCGACGCCGGACCCGCCGCGCAGGAAGCGGCTGGGCTCGATGCGAACGCGGTCGATGTGCCGCGAGGCGAAGTCGCCCGAGGGGACGAACGTCCACGGCCGCGGATCGATGTCGCCCATGCGAACCCGCCCGGAGAAGTCGAAGCTGATGTCCCCCCAGCGTCCGGGCCGGACCCCGCCCCGGCCGCCCCAGCAGTTGGGGCAGTTGTTGTAGTACCAATAGTCGTAGTAGCCGCGCGGGCACCAGCCCACGTAGCCGGGGGTGTAGATCCAGTCGACCCACGCCGGACCCCACACGGAGTCCCAGCCCCACACCCAGCCGAAGCTGGCGTCGAGGTACCACGAGCCGTAGTGGAACGGGTACCAGCCCCAGGGCTCGTAGGAGATCCACGACCACCCCACCGGCGTCCAGTACCAGCGCCCGTTGGAGTAGGGGACCCAGCCGGCGCTCACCCGCGGCTGCCACATCCAGCTCGAGTAGGTCGGGACGTACACCCAGTTGCCGTACGCGCTCAAGACCCCGGCGTGCTCCGCCGCGCGGGAGTCGACGTACTGCGCCGTCGGCCCGGCCGGCATCTGACGGCGCTCCTGCACCCAGTTCCAGAAGTCGTCGCTCGAGGTCGAGAGCGCCGCCCGCTGCAGCTCGCCTTGCTGCCCGACGACGGCTTGCTCGCCGGCCCGCAGCATCACGGAGCCGACGCCGACCGGCAGCTCCGCGAAGCCGCTGTACGCCTGGACGCGGATCTGGTCGCCGTCGAGCTCGATGCGGTACAGGCCCGGGCGGCTCAGGTAGACGGTGCCGTTGGGCGTGTCGAAGCGCATCGGGCCGCTGCCGGCAGCGGTCTGGGGGATCTCGACCGCGGCCTCGCCGTCCGCGAGGTACAGCGCGGTGCGGCTGGAGGAGTCGTCACGCGACAGGGCGATCGCGTCGAAGTCCATGGTGGAGAACTCGTCGAGCCAGACCGTGCTGCCGTCGGCGAGCTGCACCTCGACGCGGGCCCCGCGCGAGCTGTCGAGACGGTCGCCGGCGAGGACCGGCATGTTGACGACGACGTCCATGCTCTCGCCCCCGTGCCCCGGCTGCAGCGTCGCATAGCGCTCGAGGTACGAGATGTAGCTCAGCGAGGTCATGTCGTCCCCGGCAAAGGCCGCACCGGCCGTCACCATCCCGGCAAGAACCCCGATGATCGCGAAACGAGAGCGTTTCATGCCGACCTCCCTTCGCTCCTCCACCCGTGGGGCAAGCAAGAGACGTGCCACTACGGCGACGGGACGCGGTCGAGGACGATCTGCTGCTGCGCCTGGCGCAGCTTGACCAGGGTGCGGGCCGGGTAGTACCCGGAGCGCAGGCTGACGTTGGGGTAGGTGACGCAGCCGGGCCCGAGGAGCACGCCTGGGTTGAGCACGGTGTTGCACCCCGTGCGGCACCCGTCGCCGAGCACGGCTCCGAACTTGCGCAGGCCGGTCCGCACGGTCTGGCCGTCGTGCGGGAAGCTGACCTCACGGCCGACGTTCTTCACGTTGGAGAGGATCGTGCCCGCGCCGAGGTTGACGTCGCGGCCGAGGATGCTGTCACCGACGTAGTTCTGATGCGGCGCGTGGGCGCCGTCGAGGAGGATCGCGGTCTTGACCTCGCTGTGGGCGCCGACGACGCAACCGTCGCCGAGGACGACGCGGCCGCGCAGGTAGGCGCCGGTTCGGATCTCGCAGCGCTCGCCGACGACGAGCGGGCCGCGCAGCACCGCGCCGGGCTCGACGGAGGTGCCGGCCCCGATGGAGATCGGCCCGCCGAGAACGTGGACGCCCGCGGGCAGCCCGGGCACGATCTCCCACCGTGTCCAGGCGGCGAGGTAGTCGTCCAGGGCGTCGCCGAGCGCGTCCCAGACCGGGCGGCCGGGGCGGAAGACGGCGGCGTGGCGGAAGCCGCCGAGCGCGAAGAACTCCTCCGGAAGGAACGTTGGCATGGCGCGGAGTATAGCGCCGGCGCCGAGGGGACTCAGGTCGCGGCGGGAGCGCGCTTGACGACGACGAGGGTCTGGTCGTCCTCCGGCGTCGCGCGAGCGGCGAACCGGCTCACCGCCTGGAACACGGTCTGCACGATCTCCACGGCCGAGCGGCCGGCGTGGCGGGCGACCAGGCGCTGCAGGCGCGCGATGCCGAACTCCTCGTCGTTGCGGTGATGGTGGCACTCGGTGATCCCGTCGGTGTAGAGGACGAGGATGTCGCCGGGACGCACCTGCGCGAAGCCCCGCAGGTAGGTCGCGTTCGGCGAGGGTCCGAGGACCATCCCGCCCTCGCGCAGCAGCTCGATCTCGGCGTCGCCGTGGAGGATGAACGGCTGCACGTGGCCGGCGTTGACGTAGATGAGGTTGCCGGTGATCTCGAGTTCCGCGAGGAACAGCGAGACGAACTTGGAAGCCAGCTTGGAGCGGTTGATGATCGCGTTCAGCCGCTCGACGGTGCGCGCGACCTTGAAGTCCCGCGTCAGCCCCATCCGCAGCCCCATGTAGACGTCGCGCACCTGCAGCGCGGCCGGCAGGCCGTGCCCGGACGCGTCGGCGATCACCAGGTCGAAGTTCTCCGGCGTGATCGGGATGTAGTCGAAGAAGTCGCCGCCGACGGTCTCGGCGGGGCGCGAGTCGCCGGCGATGTCGAAGTCGCCGTAGCGCGGCGTCCGCTTCGGCAGGATCGAGCTCTGGATCATGCGGGCGTCCTGCAGGATCGACTCGAACCTCTCCTGGCGCAGCTTCTGGTTGATTGCGAGGCGGACGATGTTGAGCGAGGACTGCAGGTCCTCGGTGGAGCCGCGGGCGGGGTCGACGTCGAACGAGATCAGGTAGTCGCCGTCCGCGACCGCGATCGCGGCGAAGCGCTCGCGGGTGCCGAGGTGGGCCTCCAGAGACGGGTCGAGCTCGGGCGCGTTGCGGGCCATCACGACGAGACCCGAGTCGAGGACGGCCTCGATCGCGGCGTACTCGCGCGGCACCCGCATCCCGATCGCGCCGGCGTCGGCGGTGCCGAACACCTGCACGAGGTCGTACTCGTTCCCTTCGAGGCGGTAGATGCGTCCGCCGAGGATGCCGAGGTCGTCGCGGAAGTTGGCCGTCATGTAGCTGGTGACGTTGCCGATCGTGCCGAGGATGTCGCCGGCGTGCTCGATCGCGTCGAGCGTGCGCTCGACGCGGCGGAAAAGGGACTTGGGGGTGCTGGCGGGCAGCTGTGCCCGGCGCTTGCGACGACTCATCGTTGACACCTCATTCGGGTTCGGCCTCGCCGTCGCCGACGGGTCGAGGCGCGAGCAGCTTACCACCCTGCGCTCAGCGGGGAGCGGTCGCCGCCCTGCCCGAGACCTCGTGCAGCAGCTCGAGCGCCGAGGCGTTGCCGGGCTCGAGCGCGAGCGCCCGCTCGAGGTCCTTCCGGGCGCGGTCGGGGCGGGAGCGGGCCAGCTCCGCCCTGGCGAGTGCGACCCACGGGTCCGCCAGCCGCGGCGCCAGCGAGCGCGCGCGCTTGTACAGCCGCATCGCGGCCCGCAGCCGGCCCTGGGTGAGGTCGAGGTCGCCGCGCACGATCAGCGTGTGCGGCGTGGCGTCCGTGACCTTGAACGCCTTCAGCGCCAGCTCGGCCTCGTGCTCTCGGCCGATCGACCGGTACAGCGAGGCCAGGTTGCCGAGGATGACCGCGTCCTCGGGCGCGACCGTGAGCGCCTGCCGGTAGGCCTCGAAGGCGCCCTTAATGTCGCCGAGGCGGCGGCGCGCGACGCCGACGTTGCCCCACGCCGGGGCGAACTTCGGGGCGAGCCTCGTGGCCCACTCGAAGTAGCGCAGCGCCATCTCGGGGTTGGCGGCCAGGAGCTCGTCGGCGCCGCGGTTGTTGAGGTACAGCGCGGTGATCCAGAGGTCGTCGAGCGGCTGCAGGTTGGTGGGGAGTTCGTGCGGTCGCCGGTCGAAGTCGAAGCAGTACCAGCTCGTGTCGTACGACAGCGCCGCCACGACGTGGTTGTTGACGATGATGAGGTCGCCCTCCTTCTCGGTCGCCTGCACGCGGCGCACGAGGGCCGTGGTGACGGGGAGGCCGAGCGACCGGCCCATCGCGACGAACAGGTTGGTGAACGAGAGGCAGTTCCCCTCGCGGAGACCGAACGCCTCCTCGGCGGTGTACGTCCCGCGGTTGGCGTAGCGGAACGGGAAGAGCGTGCCGTCGAACAGCGCCCGCTGCAGCCGCCGCAGCCGGTCGAGCGCGGTGCCGCTGCCGGCGAGCTGGGCGGCGACGTCGCGAATCTGGGCGTTCACCAGCAGCGGATCGGGCACCTCGTTCGGGTCCACCCCGCGCCGCGCCAGCTCGGCCCGCCACGCCTCCGGGCTCATGAACATCGTGCGCTGGGCGGTCGAGGCGCAGCCGGCCGCGAGGAGGACGGCGGTGAGCGCGATCGCTTGCAGCGGTTTCACGGATCAAGTATACGGAGCACCGCGGCCGGGGTTAGCCCGCCGGCGCGGTGTTAGGCTTGGCCGGCGGTCAGGGAGGGACGATGGCGGACGACGAGCTGCTTTTGGCTGACGAGAGCGGGGTGCGCTGGATCACGGTGAATCGGCCGGCGAAGCTGAACGCCCTCAACCGAGCGCTGGTCGCGCGCCTCGGCGAGGCGATCGCGGCGGCCGGCGCCGACGGGGCGGTGCGCGCCGTCGTGGTCACGGGCGCGGGCGAGAAGGCGTTCGTCGCCGGCGCCGACATCGCGGAGTTCGTCGGTCTCGGCGCCGCCGAAGCCCGGGCGATGGCACGGGCGGGGCAGGCGGTGTTCGACGCGATCGCGGGGCTGCCCAAGCCCGTGATCGCGGCGGTCAACGGCTTCGCCCTCGGCGGCGGCTGCGAGCTGGCGCTCGCCTGCCACATGCGCGTCGCCGCGACCAACGCCCGCTTCGGCCAGCCGGAGGCGAAGCTGGGGCTGATCCCGGGGTACGGCGGCACGCAGCGTCTCGCCCGCCTGGTGGGCCAGGGGCGGGCGCTCGAGCTGCTGCTCACCGGCGGCACGGTGGACGCGGCGACGGCGTTGGCGTGGGGCCTCGCCAACCGGGTCGTCGAGCCGGGCGAGTTGCGGGCGGCGGCGCAGAAACTGGCGGACGAGACCGGGGCGGTCTCGCCGCTGGCGGCCGCGCGCTGCCTGGAGGCGGTCCGCATCGGGCTCGACCTGCCGCTGGGCCGCGGCGAGGAGGTGGAGGCCGCGCTGTTCGGCCTGTGCGCCGCCAGCGAGGACATGCGCGAGGGGACGGCGGCGTTCCTCGAGAAGCGGGCGCCGCGCTTCACCGGGCGGTGACGCGCTGACGCGGCGCGCCGGGCCGTTGCGATGAGCGCGCGATGAGATCGCTCGACCGCTACCTGTTCGACTGGGACGCCGCCGCGGGGCGCAGCGCGGGGGACACCCTCGAGTTCGACGACGAGACGCTGCGCGACGGGTTGCAGAGCGCGTCGGCGCAGCGCCCCGCCGTGGAGGAGCGCGTGCGCTTCCTCGAACTGGCCGCGGCGCTCGGGATCGGGTCGGCCGACGTGGGGATGCCGGGCGCCGGTCCGGCCGCGGACGCGGAGGCAAGCGCGCTGTGCCGCGCCATCGTCGAGC
>JAKAFI010000142.1 GCA_021818005.1 Acidobacteriota bacterium
CGGCAACGGCACGCGGCGCCACGGCCAACCATGGCCGGGGCGTCGCACGGACCGCGCGGACGAGTGGGTGGTGCCCGTTGCCTCCGCCCGCGCCGTCGACCGGCGCCACCAAGCGCACGGCGACGCCCCGGTCGAGGAGGGCCTGCACGAACGCCGCGACGACGACGTGCCCGCCCCCGGCGCCGACCCACGGCGACTTCGTCGCCACCATCAACACGCGCAACGGCCGTCCGTCGGGGAGATCGTCGCAGTCGGGGCCGTCCACGCGGCCATCGTAACAACACCCGGCGGCCGGCAGGTACCGCCGCCGGACGGCTGGTGCGTTCGCCGCCGCAGCAGCGATATTTGAGCGCGAGTCTCATCTTCCTGCCGCAACCTTGCGCTGCGCCGGGCGCTGGTCTAGGATCACTCCGTTTCGCGGAGGGGGGCCCGGCGATGAGCGACGGCGAACAGGTGAAAAAGGGCAAGGGAACGGTCTTCGTGAAGCCCGAGGTCTGCAAGGGGTGCTCGTACTGCATCGACTTCTGCCCGGCGCACTGCCTCGAGTTCTCGCGCGAGTTCAACCGCAAGGGGTACCACTTCCCGGTGCTCGCGACCCCCGAGGACTGCACCGGCTGCGACCTGTGCGGCCTCTACTGCCCCGACTTCGCCATCTTCGGCATGCGTTTCAAGGACATGGAGCAGCGCCGCCACGCCGCGGCGCCGGAGCCGTTGATCCCCGCCCGCGGCTGAGCTGCGGCCCGGACCACGCCACAGTAAGGAGGACGTCTTGCACGCGGACCCCAAGGGAGTTCTGACAGGCATCCACTTCATCGACGGCGACCACGCCGCCTGCGAGGGCGCGCTCGCCGCGGGCTGCCGCTTCGCCGCCGGCTACCCGATCACGCCGTCGACCGAGGTCGTGGAGCGGTTCGCCGCGCGCATCCCGCTCGTCGGCGGGATGTTCATCCAGCTCGAGGACGAGCTCGCCTCCTCGATCGCCATCCAGGGCGCGGCGTGGGGCGGCAAGAAGGTCATGACCGTGACCTCGGGTCCGGGCCTCTCGCTCATGATGGAGCACGTCGGCCTCGCCGCGATCGCCGAGGTGCCGTGCGTGTTCGTCGACGTGCAGCGCGGCGGCCCCTCGACCGGTCTGCCGACGCTCCCGGCCCAGGCCGACATGATGCAGGTCAAGTGGGGCTCGCACGGCGACTACGAGCCGATCGCCCTCTCCCCCAACTCGCCGCAGGAGTGCTTCGACCTGATGATCAAGGCGTTCAACCTCGCCGAGACCTACCGCGTGCCGGTGTTCTTCATGATGGACGAGGTCGTCGGCCACATGACCGAACGCGTGGTGATCCCGGAGGCGTCGGAGATCGAGGTCGTCGAGCGCAAGTGGACGGCGAAGAAGCCGAGCGAGTACCGGCCGTACGGTACCGACGAGAGCCTGGTGCCGGAGATGGTCAAGGCCGGCGACGGCTACCGCATTCACATCACGGGTCTCACCCACGACGAGCGCGGCTACCCGGCGATGAACGCGCAGGCGCAGGACAAGCTGGTCAAGAGGCTGGTCAACAAGATCCGCGATCACCGCGACCAGCTCGTGGACGTGCGCGCCGACGGCGTCGAGGGCGCCGACGTGATCGTGGTCTCGTTCGGGATCACCTCGCGCGTGGCCGGCGCTGCCGTCGAGGCGGCTCGCCGCAAGGGCATCAAGGTCGGGCACCTCCGCCTGATCATCACCTGGCCGTTCCCGGCCAAGGTGATCCGCGACCTCGCCCTCACCGCGAAGGCGTTCGTGGTGCCCGAGCTCAACATGGGCCAGATGGCGCTCGAGGTGGAGCGGGCCGTCTCCGGCAAGGCCGCCGTGCTGACCCTGCCGCACGCCGGCGGCACGGTGCACGAGCCCGACGCGATCCTGGCCAAGATCATGGAGGCTGCACAATGAACGAACCCGACGTCCTTGCGTGCGAGTTCGAGAACCCGGTCATGCCGTACCTGCGCCAGGAGCGCCTGCCGCACATCTGGTGCCCGGGCTGCGGCATCGGCACCACCGTCAACTGCTTCACCCGCGCCCTCACCGACTCCGGGATGGATCTCGACAAGATCGCGATCGTGTCCGGCATCGGCTGCACCGGCCGGGTGGCCGGCTACATGAACCTCGACTCGTTCCACACCACCCACGGGCGGGCGATCCCGTTCGCCACCGGCCTGAAGCTCGCGAACCCCGAGCTCAAGGTGGTCGTCTACTCCGGCGACGGCGACCTCTCGGCGATCGGCGGCAACCACCTGATCCACGCGGCGCGCCGCAACATGGACCTGATGGTCGTCTGCGTGAACAACTTCATCTACGGCATGACGGGCGGCCAGGTGGCGCCGACGACGCCGCTGGGCGCGACCGGGACGACGATGCCGTACGGCAACTTCGAGAGCCCGTTCAACCTGCCGTTCCTGGCCGACGCCTGCGGCGCGGTGTACGTCGCCCGCTGGACCGTGTACCACGTCAAGCAGCTCGCCAAGGCGATGCTCGAAGGGTTGAAGAAGAAGGGGTTCGTCTTCATCGAGGCGATGGCGCCGTGCCCGACGCTGTACTCGCGCCGCAACCGGCTCGGGGACGGCGTCGACCAGCTCAAGTACTACAAGGAGAAGAGCAAGATCGTCAACGGCGCCAACACCAAGGACGTCGGCCTCACCTTCCAGGGCGAGATCGTCGTCGGCAAGTTCGTCGACCGCGAGCGGCCGACCTGGCTCGACGCGATGAATGAGCACTACACGCAGCACTTCGGCGAGCGGTTCACACCGTACGGGGTGTCCCATGCAAAAGAGTGAGATCCGTGTCGGCGGCCTCGGCGGCCAGGGCGTCATCCTCTGCGGCATGATCATCGGCAAGGCCGCCTCGATCTTCGACGGCAAGCACGCGACGCTGATCCAGGCGTTCGGCCCGGAGGCGCGCGGCAGCGCCTGCAGCGCCCAGGTCACGGTGGCCGACGAGGCGATCGGCTACCCGTACGTCAAGAACCCGGACATCCTGATCGTGATGTCGCCCGACGCCTACACCCAGTTCGCCCCGCAGGTCTCGCCAGGCGGCATGCTGCTGTACGAAAGCGACCTGATCACCTTGGACGACAAGCTTCCCAAGGGCGTCCGGGCGTTCGGCGTCCCCGCCACCCGCTTCGCCGAGGAGCTGGGGCGCCGGCTCGTGCTCAACATCGTGATGACCGGCTTCTTCGCCGGCGTCACCGGCCTGCTCTCGTTCGAGTCGGTCGAGAAGGCGGTCAAGAGCTCGGTGCCGAAGGGGACCGAGGACCTCAACCTGCGCGCGTTCCGCAAGGGGTACGAGTACGGCCGCGAGCAAGCCGCGGCGAAGAACTAGAAGGGGGCCGACCGTGACGCTCGAAGGGTTTCCCCAGAGCCTGGCGCTGCGCGACGGAACGCTGGTGACGGTGCGGCCGCTCGAGGCGGCCGACGCCAAGGCGGTGCAGGCGTTCTACCGCTCGCTGCCGGAGGAGGACCGCCTCTACCTCAAGGACGACGTCACCGACGCGGGGTGGTTGCAGCGCTTCGTGGCGCTGGTCGCCTCGGGCGAGGTCGTCTCGCTGATCGGCGAGCGCGAGGGCAAGGTCGTCGCCGAGGCCTCGCTGTACCGGGCGCTGCGCGGCTGGTCGACGCACGTCGGCGAGCTGCGCATCTCGGTCGCCCGCGCGCTGCGCCGCGACGGGCTCGGCACCGCCCTCGCGCGCGAGCTGGTCAAGATCGCGACCCGCCTCGGCATCGACAAGATCATGATCGAGGTCGTCGAGAACCAGGCCGGCGCGCGCCGCATGTTCCGCCGGCTCGGCTTCCGCCAGGAGGCGGTGCTGCGCGGGCACGTCAAGGACATCAACGGCACCAAGCGCAACCTCGTCCTGGCCTCCACCGACGTCTCCCACATCTGGGACGCGATGGAAGCGCTCGTCGCCGACTTCTCCCCCTCGCAGGAGTAGAGGGAAGAAGGTAGAAGGTAGAAGGTAGAAGGTAGAAGGAAGAGGGAAGACGAGGACGGGTTCGTTCGAAACCGTTCCTCTTCCGTCTTCCCTCTTCCGTCTTCCCTCTTCCGTCTTCCCTCTCACTGTGCGTTCGAGAGCAGGGCCAGGCCCTCGTCCTCGTAGAGCAGGCGGGCGTGGGTGAGGCCGGCCGCGGCCAGCCGCTGCGACCAGTGGCGCCGCTCGGCGACCGCGAACACCCGGCGATCGGAGTTCCACACCTGGCGGAACTCGGCCGCCGTCGGGAAGCGGCGGCGGCGTTCCTCCGGGGTCAGGTGCGCAATGCCGAACGCCAGCTCGCCCTCGAACGCCGCCACGCCGACCGTGCGGTCGAGGTAGACGGGGAGGCTCTCCGGGAAACACCCGTAGGAGAACACGAGGTCGCCGGGACGCAGCTCGGGTCGCAGCCGCGCGGCCAGCGCCGCGCTCGAGCGCTCGCGCCCGACCAGCGGTACCACCCCTTCGATCGCGGCGCACAGGCACGCCCCGGCCGCGAACAGCGCCAGCAGCCGCTGCGCCCACACGCGCGAGAAGCCCGACGCCGCGACCATCGCCGCCGCCACGACCACGACGAGCCCCGGCGCCAGCAGTCGCGGCGAGATCACGCCGCCGAGCCCGAGCCGGTCGATCTTCCCGAGGCCAGCCCACACCAGGGCGAGCCCCCACACCGCCGTCAGCGCCCCGCCGGCGACCAGTCCCCAGCGCTCGCTGCGCGGCGCGCCGCGCCCGCCGCGCGAGCGCTCGACCGCGAGGCCGACGAGCACGGCGAGCGGCGGCAGCGCCGGCAGCACGTACGGGATCAGCTTGGAGCGCGAGATCGAGAAGAACGCGACGATGAAGCCCGCCCACAGCCACAGGAACGTCGCCTCGGGCCGCTCGACCAGCGCTTCGCGCCGGCGGCGCCACTCGACGAGCCACCCCGCCGCCGGGAACAGCCCCGACCACGGCACGCAGCCGAGCGCCACGATCGCGAGGAAGAACCAGAACGGCTCCTGGCGCTGCGCCTCGCCGGTGAGGAAGCGGAGCACGTGCTCGTGGATGAAGTAGAACCAGGCGAAGTCGGAGGTGCGCGCGGCCGCGAGCAGGTGCCACGGCGCCGCCACGGCGAGGAAGAGCGGCACGCCGGTCAGCCACGGCACCGCCGCGAGTACGCGCCACTGCCGCGTCGCCAGCAGGTAGAGGAACACAACGGCCCCGGGGATCGCGATCCCGATCAGCCCCTTTGACAGCACCGAGAGCGCCGCCGCGACGAACATCCCGTGCCACCACCAGCGGGCGCGCGCACTCGAGCCGCCCGTCCCCTCGGGCGGGCGGTGCGCCATCCAGAAGCACGCGAGCGTTGCCGTCAGGAAGAACGTCACCGTCATGTCGAGCGTCGCCAGGCGCGCGAGCGCGACCCACAGCGGGAAGGTGCCGAGCGCCGCGGCCGCCACGGCGCCAGCGCGCCGGCCGGCCATCGCGCTCCCCAGGCCGAAGACGAGCGCCGCGCCCGCGAGGCCGAACAGCGCGCTCCACAAGCGCCCGGCGAACGGCGACAGGCCGAAGAGCTCGATCGCCCCAGCCGTCAGCCAGTAGTGCAGCGGCGGCTTCTCGAAGTAGCGCACCCCGTCGAGGTGCGGGGTGACGAAGTCGCCGGTCGCCAGCATCTCGCGCGGGATCTCGGTGTAGCGCCCCTCGTCCGGCTCGAGCAACGGGGCGGCGCCGAGCCGCCAGAAGACGAGCAGCACGAGGCAGGCGACCACCAGCGCCGGCAGCAGCCGCGCCGCGGCGGAGACGGGGGGACGGTGCTCGCCGACCATGCGGCCCCTTTTGTAGCACGGGCGCGGAAGGAAAGGAAAAGGGAAGAAGGAAGACGGGAGAGGGAAGACGGAATCGCCTTCGTCTTTCCTCTACCTTCTACCTTCTACCTTCTCCCATTCCTTTCTTCTACCTTCTCCCCGCCTCTCGCCCCCCGTGCTATCATCGCGCCGTGTTGCGACTGGGTTTCCGGCGGCTGGCTGCGGCCGCGGCGTTGCGCTGACCGCCGAGCCCGTCGCGCATCCGTGACCCCGGCCGCTCGCCTGGAGGCGACATCGCGATGACCGGCCCGTTCGCCAAGCGCCCCGACTTCCTACCGTTCTCCCGCCCGACGATCCGTCAGGTCGAGATCGACGAGGTCGTGGACTCGCTGCGTTCCGGCTGGATCACCACCGGCCCCAAGGCCGAGCGGTTCGAGCGCGACTTCGCGGCGTACACGGGGTTCCCGCACGCCCTCGCGCTCTCCTCGGCGACCGCCGGGCAGCACATCGGCCTGCTCGCCCTCGGCCTCAAACCGGGCGACGAGGTGATCACGACGCCGATGACCTGGGCCTCGACCGTCAACATGATCGAGGTCGCGGGGGCGACGCCGGTGTTCGTCGACATCCACCGCGACACGCTGCAGATCGACGAGCGCCAGCTCGAGGCCGCGGTCACGCCGCGGACGGTGGGCATCATCCCGGTGCACTACGCCGGCGCGCCGGCCGACGTGGACGCGATCCTCGCCGTGGCGCGTCGCCACGGCCTGTGGGTGTTCGAGGACGCGGCGCACGGCGTCGGCTGCTTGTACAAGGGCACCCACGTCGGCTGCTTCGACCGCCTCGGCGTGTTCTCGTTCCACCCGATCAAGAACATCACCACCGCCGAGGGCGGCGTCCTGGTGACGCGCGACGACGCGCTGGCGCACAAGCTCAAGGCGCTGCGTTTCCACGGCCTCGAGAAGCAGGCGTGGAACCGCTATGCGGAGGGCGGCACGCCGCAAGTCGAGATCGTGCTGCCGGGGTTCAAGTACAACTTCATGGACCTGCAGGCGGCGCTCGGGATCCATCAGCTCGCCTCGGTCGGCGAGTTCAACGAGCGCCGGCGCGCGCTCGCCGCGCGCTACGACGAACTGCTGGCGCAGGTGCCCGAGGTCGAGCCGCTCGGCATGCCCGGCTACGAGCACTTCCACACCCGCCACCTCTACGTCGTCAAGGTCCTCGAGTCGGCCGGGATGACGCGCGACGAGTTCATCGCCGCGCTGCGCGCGCGCAACGTCGGCACCGGCATCCACTTCCGCGCCGTGCACACGCAGCCGTACTACGCGGGCAAGTACCCGCGCTGGATCGGCGCGCTGCCGGTGGCCGAGTGGGTGTCGGAGCGCCTGTGCTCGATCCCGCTCTTCCCGCTGATGACCGACGACGACCCGGCGTACGTCGTCGCGGCGATCAAGGACGTGCTGGCGCACCGGGGATGAGGTCATGGCCGCGATGAACCCGTATCTGTCGATCGTCGTGCCGGTGTTCAACGAGGAGGAGAACCTCCCCGAGCTGCTCCCCCGCCTCGCCGCCGCGCTCGCCGGGATCGGCAAGAGTTACGAAGTCGTGCTCGTCAACGACGGCAGCCGCGACCGCTCGCTCGAGCTTCTCCGTGACGCCGCCGCGCGCGACCCGCACCTCGTCGTGATCGACTTCAACCGCAACTACGGCCAGCACTCCGCCGTATTCGCCGGGTTCGAGGAGGCGCGCGGCGAGATCATCGTCACCCTCGACGCCGACCTGCAGAACCCGCCCGAGGAGATCGGCAAGCTCGTCGCCAAGATGGAGGAGGGGTACGACGTCGTCGGCTCGGTGCGCGTCAAGCGGCAGGACACGCTGTTCCGCCGCCTTGCCTCGCGCCTGGTCAACCGCGTCACCTCGATGGCCACCGGCGTGCACCTCTCCGACTACGGGTGCATGCTGCGCGCCTACCGCAAGAACGTCGTCAAGACGCTGTGCCAGTCGAAGGAGATCTCGACGTTCATCCCGGTGCTCGC
>JAKAFI010000143.1:0-3428 GCA_021818005.1 Acidobacteriota bacterium
GAACCGTCCAGACCGTCACCTTCGATGCCACGATGGACGCGCGCATCGCCGAGCTCCGCCAGCGCTACCCCACCTCGCGGGCGGCGCTCCTCCCCGTGCTCTGGCTCTGCCAGGAGAGGTACGGCTGGATCTCGCCCGGGGTGATCCGCGCGGTGGCGGAGCGGCTCGGCGAGAGCCCGGCGTTCGTCGAGGGCGTGGTGACGTTCTACACGATGTATCAGACGGCGCCGCCGGCGCGCTACGTCCTGCAGGTCTGCACCACGCTCTCGTGCGCGTGGACCGGCGCGCGCGAGCTCGTGGCTCACCTCAAGGAGCGGCTCGGAATCGGCTTCGGCGAGACGACGCCGGACGGGACGTTCCAGCTCGTCGGCGTGCAGTGCCTGGGCGCGTGCGGCCGGGCGCCGGTGATCCAGATCAACGACGACTACTACGAGGATCTCGACGTCGCCAGGCTCGACGCGATCCTCGACGAGCTCTCGGGGAGGCGCTGAATGGAACCGGTCCTGCTGCGCGCCCGCGGCGCCGCCGACTCGCGGGCGATCACCACCTATCTCAAGGCGGGAGGCTACGAAGGCTGGAAGAAAGCGCTCGCGATGGGACCCGACGCCGTGACCAAGGAGGTCTCGGACTCCGAGCTGCGCGGCCGCGGCGGCGCCGGCTTCCCCACCGGGCGCAAGTGGAGCTTCGTGCCCAAGGACCATCCCGGGCCGCGCTACCTGGTGTGCAACGCCGACGAGTCCGAGCCCGGCACGTTCAAGGACCGCGAGATCATCGAGTACGACCCACACCAGGTCATCGAAGGCGTCGCAATCGCCTCTTTTGCGATCAAGGCGAACACAGCGTACATCTACATCCGCGGCGAGTTCGTCCGCTGGGCGCGGATCCTCGAGGAAGCGATCGCCGAGGCGAGGCAACGCGGCTTCCTGGGAAAGAACGTCCTCGGGAGCGGGTTCGACATCGATGTCTGGGTGCACCGCGGCGCCGGCGCGTACATCTGCGGCGAGGAGACGGCGCTGCTCGAGTCGATCGAAGGCAAGCGCGGCTTCCCGCGCCTGAAGCCGCCGTTCCCCGCGGTCGTCGGCTTGTTCGGCAAGCCGACGGTCATCAACAACGTCGAGACGCTGGCGTGCGTGCCGCACATCATCACGCGCGGGGCGGCCTGGTTCGCCGGTATCGGCCGCGCCAAGAACACCGGCCCGAAGCTGTTCGGCGTCTCCGGCCACGTCAACCGGCCCGGCGTGTATGAGCTGCCGCTCGGCGTGACGTTCCGCGAGATCATCGAGGAACACGCCGGCGGCGTGCGCGGCGGGCGCAAGCTCAAGGCGTTCTTCCCCGGCGGATCGTCTGCCCCGGTGCTCACCGCCGCCGAGGTCGACGTCAAGGCCGATTTCGACGCCTGCGCCGAGGCCAAGACCATGCTCGGCTCGGGCGGGATCATCGTCTTCGACGACAGCGTGGACATGGTCGAGGTCGCCGACAACGTCGCCCACTTCTACGCCCACGAGTCGTGCGGGCAGTGCACGCCGTGCCGCGAGGGGTCGGACTGGTGCATGGACATCCTCGACCGGCTGATGGCCGGCCACGGGCTGCCGGCGGACCCGGACACGCTGCTGCGCATCTGCCGCTTCGCCTCCGGCGGCATGACGATCTGCCCGCTCGGCGATGCCTTCGCCCTGCCGATCACGAGCCTGGTGACGAAGTTCAGGGACGAGTTCGAGCGCCACATCGCGGCCGCCACGCCCCTCCCGCCCAGAAAGCTGCCGGTGCTGCCGTGGGCCGGACCGAAGGCCGGCTTCGGGATCTAGGGGGGGACATGCCGAAACTCACGATCGACGGGCACGAGGTCGAGGTCGCCGCGGGGACCAACCTGATCGAGGCCGCGCGCGCGGCGGGCGTCGCCATCCCGTACTTCTGCTACCACCCCTACCTCGCGGTCGTCGGCCAGTGCCGGATCTGCATGGTCGAGATCGCCGGCCAGCCGCGCCTCGCCCTCGGGTGCGCGACCCCGGCGGCCGACGGCATGGTTGTCAAGGTCGAAGACTCCGAACGGGCGCGCGAGGCGCGCGAGGCGGTGATGGAGTTCCTCCTCGCCAACCATCCGCTCGACTGCCCGGTGTGCGACCAGGCCGGCGAGTGCCTGTTGCAGGACCACTCGATGAGCGAGCAGGGCTCGAAGTTCACGACGCACATGGCGGAGACGCGGCGTACCTTCCCCGGCTACGAGCGCCGCCTGATCGGGCCGCACGTGGTACAGAACCAGAACCGCTGCATCCACTGCTCCCGCTGCATCCGCTTCACCCGCGAGATCTCGGAGACGGCGGCGCTGACCTACAAGTCGCGCGGCAATTCGACGTTCATCGACACATTCGACGGCTCGTCGTTCGACGATCCGATGTCGGGGTGCGCGACCGACGTCTGCCCGGTGGGGGCGTTGACGCTGCGCGAGACGCGCTTCCGCAAGCGCGCCTGGAAGCTGCGCTCGACGCCCTCGGTGTGCCCCGGTTGCTCGATCGGCTGCAACATCTTCATCGATCACCACGAGCGCGTCGTCTACCGCTTCACGCCGCGCGAGAACCCCGCGGTCAACGCCACCTGGCTGTGCGATCACGGCCGCTTCCTCGCCGAGTCGCTCAACGAGCAGGCGTACCTCACGCCGCAGCGCCAGGGCCCCGGGCATCCCGTGCCCGCCGCGTGGGGCGAGGCGCTGGCCGCCGTCGGCGCCCTGCTGCGGGGCGCGGCCTCGCTCCGGGTCGTCGCCTCGGCCAACATGTCGAACGAGGAGCTCTTCCTCGCGCGCGAGCTGTTCGGGCGGCAACTCAAGGGCGAGATCGCCGTCCCGGTGGCCACCGGCGAGCCGCGGCGGATGAAGAACGGCCGGGGCGAGTGGCTGCTCGCGAAGGACGCGCACCCCAACGCCGCGGGGGCCCGCCGCCTCGGCCTCGACACCGTGGACGGCGAGGGCCTGTCGCGCTTCCTTTACGGCGGCGCCGGCCTGACGCTGATCCTCGACCCGGAGGCGCACCCGTTCCTCGCGAGCCCGGAGGCGCTGCAGCTGCTGCGCGTCGGCACGACCGTCGTCTGGGCGCGGCGCTCGCACCCGGTCGCGGACGGCGCCACCTGGCTGCTGCCGACGCCTTCGATCGCCAGCAACGAGGGGACGTTCACCTCCTCCACCGGCGCCGTGCAGCGCTTCGCCGAGGCGTTCGCGGCGCCCGGCACGGTGCACCGCACAGCCACCGGCGGGATGTCGCCCGACTGCCCCACGATCGCCTCGCCGTGGGGCGCCCCGGGCGAAGCGCGGCCGCTCTGGCTGGTGCTCGCGGCCCTGGCCCGCGAGCTGGGGACCAAGACGCTCGACCTCGCCTCGCCCGCCGAGGTGTTCACGCTCATGGCCCGCTCCGAGAAGGGGTTCGCCGGCCTGGTCTGGG
>JAKAFI010000143.1:3438-7812 GCA_021818005.1 Acidobacteriota bacterium
CGTTGGGCGGGCTCGCGCCGCAACAGTCGTTCCGGGAGCGCCAGCATGTGGGCTGAGATCATCGTCAGCGCCGCGAAGGTCCTCGTCATCGCCGGCACCGTCCTCACCCTGGTCGCCGTCATGGAGTGGGTGGAACGCCGAGGCGCGGCGTTCATCCAGGACCGGCTCGGGCCCAACCGGGTGGGGCCGCTCGGCCTCTTCCAGCCGCTCGTCGACGCGGTCAAGCTCCTGTTCAAGGAGGACCTGACGCCGGCGAACGTGAGCCGCGGGCTGTACCTGCTCGCGCCGATGATCTCGGTGACCGTCGCCTTGATGACGTTTATCGTGATCCCGTTCGGCGCCGGCGGCGACATCACGATCTTCGGCGCGCGCCTCGGCGGGCTCATCGTCGCCCCCGACCTCGGCGTCGGGGTGCTCTGGCTGCTGGCGGTCGGCTCGCTCGGGGTGTACGGCATCGTGCTCGCGGGTTGGTCCTCCAACAACAAGTACTCGCTGCTCGGCGGGTTGCGGTCCTCGGCGCAGCTCATCTCGTACGAGCTGTCGATGACCCTGGCGGTCCTCGGCGTCCTCATGGCCAGCGGGTCGCTCAACCTCGAGCAGGTCGTCGCGCGCCAGGGCGGCCAGTTCTGGCTCGGCGCCATCCCGCAGTGGAACGTCGTGCCGCAGATCATCGGCTGCGTGGTCTTCGTCGTCGCGGTGTTCGCCGAGACGAACCGGTTGCCGTTCGACCTCGCGGAGGCGGAGACCGAGCTCGTCGCCGGCTACCACGTCGAGTACTCGTCGATGAAGTTCGCCGCGTTCCTGATGAGCGAATACATGAACATGGTCACCGCCTCGGCGCTGATCGTGACGCTGTTCTTCGGCGGCTGGACGTTCCCGGGGATGGGCCGCTTCTCGGGGTGGCCGCTGCTCGTGCTCTCGCTGCTGTCGTTCGGGATCAAGCTCGCCTTCTTCCTCTGGCTGTTCGTCTGGGTGCGCTGGTCGCTGCCGCGCTTCCGCTACGACCAGCTCATGCGACTCGGCTGGAAGGGGCTGCTGCCGCTCGCGACGCTCAACCTGGTCTGGGTCGGCGTGGCGATGACGATGGGGTGGATCCGATGAAGCCAGGGCACAGCGCGCAGGGCAGCGGGCACCGGGACGGTGCTGGCGGCCGATCGGCGGGGGGGGTCTGATGGGGACGGCAGTGTTCTACCTCGTAGCTGCGGTCGGCGTCGTCTCGGCGATCGCAGCGATGGCGCACAGGAACCCGGTGGTCAACGTGCTCTCCCTGGTGGTGACGCTGTTCAGCATCGCGGTGAGCTACGCGCTGCTCGGGGCGGAGTTCTTGGCAGCCGCACAGATCCTCGTGTACGCCGGGGCGATCCTCGTCCTCTTCCTCTTCGTGGTCATGCTGCTCGGCGCGCCGGCGGAACCGGACGCCGGCGAGTCCCGTCCGTTCCAGCGCACGGCCGGCCTCGCACTCGCCGCCCTGGCGGCCGCCGGCGGCGCCGCGGTCGTGGCGGCGATCCACGCGGCAGCCCCCGCCGGCGCCCTGCGCGGGACCGCGCAGGCGCTCGGCGTGATGCTCACGGGAGAGTACCTGTTCGCCTTCGAGTTCATCTCGGTCCTCCTCCTCGCCGCCCTGGTCGGGGCACTCGTGCTGGTGAAAAGGAAGCACTGACATGACCGTACCGACCTCAAACTTCGTGATCCTCGCGGCCATTCTGTTCGCGATCGGCGCGGCTGGAGTGCTGCTGCGACGGAGCGGGATCTCGATCCTGCTCGGGATCGAGCTGATGCTCAACGCGGCCAACCTGGCGCTGGTGGCGTTCGGCCGGCAGCACGGCCAGCTCGACGCGCAGGTGTTCGTGTTCTTCGTCATGGCGGTGGCCGCGGCCGAGGTCGCGGTCGGCCTCGCCCTGCTCGTCGCGATCTTCCGCAAGCAGCAGTCGATCGACGTGGACCGTCTCAACGTGATGCGCTGGTAGGAGGGGCGATGCTCGAACTGCTCTGGCTCGTCCCCGCGCTGCCGCTCGCCGGCGCCATCGTGCTCCTCTCCGGGGCGCTCCGCTTCGGCAAGCGTGCCACCACGGTCGTCGGCGTCGGCTCGATCGGCCTCACCCTCGCGGTCGTGCTCACGGTCCTGGCGCAGTACGCCGGCCGGCACGGCGAGATCGTCGTGAACCACGTTTTCCGCTGGATCTCGGCCGGCGCCATCAACGTCGATTTCGCGCTCCGTCTCGACCCGCTCTCCGCGGTCATGCTCTCGTTCGTGACGCTGGTCGGCTTCATCATCCACGTCTACTCGATCGGCTACATGCACACCGAGGGCGACCGCGCCTACGCCCGCTTCTTCGCCTACTTGAACCTGTTCATGTTCGCGATGCTCACCCTGGTGCTCGGCGCCAACCTGGTGGTGCTGTTCATCGGCTGGGAGGGCGTGGGCCTGTGCAGCTACCTCCTCATCGGCTTCTACTTCGACAAGGAGTACTGCGCCAACGCGGGGATCAAGGCGTTCGTGGTCAACCGCATCGGCGACTTCGGTTTCCTCCTCGCGATCTTCTGGGCGCTGCGGGTGTTCGGCACCGTGGACTTCACCGGCATGGCGGACGCGCTCGCCGCCGACCCGGCCCGCTACGCCGCGGCCGTCACCCCGATCGCGCTGTTGCTGTTCGTCGGCGCGGTCGGCAAGTCGGCGCAGCTGCCGCTTTACGTCTGGCTCCCCGACGCGATGGCCGGCCCGACTCCGGTGTCGGCGCTCATCCACGCCGCGACGATGGTCACCGCCGGCGTCTACATGGTCGTGCGCACCAACTTCATCTTCCGCCTTTCCCCGACCGCGATGCTCGTCGTCGCGGCGGTCGGCGGCGTCACGGCGTTCTTCGCCGCGACGATCGGCCTGGCGCAGAACGACATCAAGAAGGTCCTCGCGTACTCGACGGTCAGCCAGCTCGGCTACATGTTCCTGGCGGCCGGAGCGGGGGCGTTCGCGGGCGGGATCTTCCACGTGTTCACGCACGCGTTCTTCAAGGCGTGCCTGTTCCTCGGCGCCGGCTCGGTGATCCACGCCTGCTCCGGCGAGCAGGACATGCGCAAGATGGGCGGCCTCGCCAAGAAGATCCCGGTCACCTACTGGACGTTCCTGGTGGCCACGCTGGCCCTGTCCGGCATCCCGCCGTTCGCCGGCTTCTTCTCCAAGGACGAGATCCTCGGGCGCGTGTTCGCCGCCGGCGCCGGCAACCTCAACGGGTTCGGCGTCAGCTACCTCGTCCTCTGGGTGCTCGGCGTCGCCGGCGCGTTCCTCACCGCGCTCTACATGTTCCGCGCCGTCTACATGACGTTCCACGGGGAGTTCCGCGGCGGCCACGAGGCCGAGCATCACCTGCACGAGTCGCCGCCGACCATGATCTGGCCGCTCCGCATCCTCGCGGCCGGCAGCGTCGTCGTCGGCCTGCTCGGCGTCGGCAAGGCGATCACGTTCGGGTCCGACCTGAACTGGTTCGAGGGGTTCCTCCACCACGTGGCGCCCACGGTCGAGGTCGAGCACGCCCCGGCGCTCGGGACGGAGTGGGCGCTGATCGTGCTCTCGGTCGCAGTCGCCGGCGCCGGGATCGCGCTGGCGCGGCGCTTCTACTTCGGCCCGCAGGCGTTCGCGGCGCCGCGGCGGATCGCCGAGCGCGTGCCGGGCCTGTACGCCGCAGTCGCCAACAAGTACTACGTCGACGAGGCCTACGACCGCACCGTCGTGCGGCCGCTCGGCAAGCTCGCGCACTTCTCCTGGAAGGGGATCGACACGATCGCGATCGACGGGACGCTCAACGCGTCCGCGTTCTTCACCGAGATCGCCGGCGATCTGCTGCGCTTCCTGCAGACCGGCAACGTGCGCAACTACGCCTTGCTCGTCCTCGGCGGCGCGCTCGCGGCCGCCGCCTGGTTGCTGCTCTAGGGAGAGATGATGCCGACCGATTCCCTGCTCTCCGCCATCGTCCTCACCCCAGGGGTGGTGGGCCTGCTCCTCCTCGCGACCCCGCGCCAGGCCGTGCGCCTGCAGCGCTGGGCCGGCCTGCTCGCCTCCCTTGCGACGCTCACCTTCGCGGCGGTCGCGTGGTCGCGGTTCGACCCGGCGAACGCCTCCTTCCAGCTCGTCGAGTTCCACCGCTGGCTGCCGAGCGTCGGCATCGCCTACCGCCTCGGGCTCGACGGCATCTCGCTCGTGCTCGTCCTCCTCGCGGCGCTGCTGCAGCCGATCGTGTTCATCTCCTCGTGGCGGTCGATCCACGAGAACGTCAAGGGGTACGTCGCCTCCATGCTGATCCTCGAGACCGGGGTGCTGGGCGCGTTCCTCGCCACCGACATGTTCCTGTTCTACGTGTTCTGGGAGCTGATGCTGGTGCC